>JAYVXP010000086.1:0-48122 GCA_043785125.1 Bacteroidia bacterium | reverse complement strand
TGCAGAAAACGCTCCTAAGAAAGACAAGGCTCAATCCCCAGAAAAAAAGACAGGAGATTCGGCCTCCACCCCGATAAAAGAAAAAACTGAAAAAGATTTATTGAGTCTCAATCAGCCAGCGCCCTCCCAATCTAAACGAAAAGAGAAAGCAAAAAAAATGTTGACCACTGCCAAGCCGGTACCCGTTGATGAGAAAGCCGGACCAGCAGAAGCTTCTTCGGCTGACTCGGTCCAGGAATTAGCAGCGGCAAAAGCCACCGAACCTCCCCTTTCCGAAGTGGTGAAAACGGGGCGAGAAGAAGAGTCGCCCAAAATAAACAATAGCGATGTTGCCCAACAAAGTGCAATTCGGTCGCGTGCGTCCGCAGGGTCGGGCAACATTCAGCTTCAGCAAAGGGTGATCCGTGGGAAGATCACCGCGACAGAAGACGATCTACCCATCCCCGGAGCCAGCGTGATTGTTAAGGGTACTGCACAAGGTGCCATTAGCGACTCCGATGGAAATTATCAACTGATAACCACAGCTCCAAATAATGATCTTATCATTTCCTCCATTGGTCATCAATCCATTGAGGCGACCATCCCGGCCAGCCAGTCCGAAGTGAATGTGCAGTTACAGGTTGAGCGTTCACCACTGAATGAAGTAGTGGTGGTCGACGTCAATACCAAAGAATCCAAGAAAGACCAGACCTCGCCCATTCAACTGGCAGTGCCACTTGGTGGGCACGACGCTTACAACCGATACCTCGAAAAAAAATTGCGTTACCCTCCCCGGGCGATCGAAAAGAAAATCGAGGGACAAGTTATCATTGAATTTACCGTACAGCCCAGCGGCGCACTGTCTGACTATAAGATTATTCAGGGCGTCGATTTTGGTTGTAATGAAGAAGCAATCCGACTGGCAAAGGAAGGGCCACGTTGGAGTCCCTCATCGCAAGATGACAGCCCTGTGCCGAGCACGGCCAGGATACAGGTAAAATTCAAACTTCCAAAATAAACAGGTCCATTAACGCCTGCATGCAACGCAAGGCAGTGTGACTGGGAATGAATTGATCGAAAGGCGTTTCCGGAAAAATTTGCACCCTGTTCGATATTGAAGGCCGGAATAACATCATTCTGTTTCAGTTGACACAGATTGAGATTGCCTTGTTTTTGCAAAGCAGAAATGACATTCCAAAAGATGACAAAATATTGATCGTCAACACAGGCCGCACAAATTATACGCTTGATCCCGGCGGGTAGTTTTGCCATTCAAGGGTTCGGAAACAAACTGGTCTTACTTTACTCCAAATGAGGTATTCTGACCATCGGACCCTCCAAATTTATCTTTCCAAGTTCAATATTCTTTTTACTTTTAGGGGGTTATTCATCTTCCATCATACAAGAAAAAAGCATGAGTCTATTTGTTAAGAAACCGCTTGATCAACTTTTGCAGATGGCCTCCGACCCATCAAAGGGATTGAAGAGGACATTAAGCGCGGGTAACCTCGTGGCCCTCGGAATAGGAGCAATCATAGGAGCAGGGCTATTTGTCAGGACTGCCGCTGCGGCCGGAGAACATGCAGGAGCTGCCGTTACGCTCTCCTTCATTTTCGCGGCGATCGGCTGTGCTTTCGCCGGATTATGTTACGCCGAATTTGCCTCCATGATTCCCGTAGCAGGAAGTGCCTATACTTATGCTTATGTCACCATGGGTGAATTTGTCGCTTGGATCATCGGTTGGGCTTTGATTCTCGAGTATGCACTGGGAGCCGCCACGGTATCCATAGCATGGAGTGAATTTCTGAATAAACTACTCGGCGGGGCCATACCTTATGAATGGTGTCATTCGCCATTTCAGAAAGTATTGGAAAACGGGACCCTTACCCACGGCATTATGAACGCACCTGCACTGTTCATCCTGCTGGCGCTTTCTTTATTATTGATCAAAGGCACCCAGGAATCCGCCGTCGTCAACACCATCATTGTAATTGTCAAAGTTTCAATCGTCGTAATATTCATTGTGGTGGGATGGCAGTTCATCAATCCCGCAAATCACACACCCTATCTGATTCCCGCGGATGCAAAACCTGCGCTGTTGCCGGATGGAAGTAGTTATTCCTATGAGCCTATGTGGAATCATGGTTGGTTTGGAGTGCTCGCCGGGGCAGGCGTGGTGTTCTTTGCATTTATTGGTTTCGACGCTATTTCAACCGCGGCCCAGGAGTCAAAGAACCCGAAGAAGGATATGCCTATGGGAATTCTTGGATCCCTGATTATTTGCACAGTCCTATACATTTTATTCTCCTATGTGCTGACAGGAGTTGCTCCTTATGCGGACTTCATGCTAAAAGGAAAAGAAGCATCTGTCGCTTACGCCATAGACGTTTATATGCCCGGATTCCATTGGCTTTATACCCTTGTCACGGTCGCTATTCTTGCCGGTTTCTCTTCGGTTATACTGGTAATGCTCATGGGGCAGTCCAGGGTTTTCTACTCCATGGCTCTGGATGGTCTTCTTCCAAAAGTTTTCTCAATGCTTCACCCCAAGTACAGAACACCCTACAAGTCAAACATGATCCTGTTTATTTTCGTCGGCGCAATTGCGACGCTGTTACCCGGGGATATCACCGGAGACCTTACCAGTATCGGTACACTCTTTGCGTTCGTATTGGTCTGTGTCGGAATTTGGGTGATGCGGAGGTCAAATCCAGATGCAGTTCGTCCTTTCAGAACACCATGGGTTCCCTTTGTTCCGCTAATGGGCATTCTTGTTTGCTCCGCGATGATCATCGGCCTGGATTCAGTGACCCAGCTGGTGGCCTTCGCCTGGTTGTTGGTCGGTCTGGTGGTGTATTTTGCCTACAGTAAAAGGAACAGCGTTCTGCGGAAAGCACAAAAAAGTTAGAAAATTATTTCATCCGTAATCGTCAATGTCGTACCCGAAAGTTGTGTGCGGTATTTTCGCAATGGCCTGGTAGCCGGGCCTTTCATAGGATATCCATCTGTAAAATTAAAATTGGAACCACAGCAGCGATCAATCAGGAAAAGCCTGGAGAGATCGGGATCAACACGCGCGCAGGATTCACCGGCCTTATAACTACAGTTGCGTTCATAAGCGAGAAATGTGGTGGCGTCTTCGCGGTATATAATTATCCCTTTCACGCCGCCTTCTACTTCTACAAAGCCCCCATCCGCTTTGAGTGCGCGATATTGTGGAAAAGAGAGATTGACAATAATTTCTGAGAACGTAGCAAAAGGAATTGGTTCATCCTCCTGGCCATAGCCCGAAATTCCAATGATCAGAAAAAACAAAGACAATTTAATTTTGCGCATATTCATAAAATCCTTTTCCGGTTTTGCGACCCAAGTGTCCTGCTTCTACTTTTTCCTGCTGTAACCTGTTCGGCATGAATTTAAGGTTCGGATAAAACGCCTGGTGCAACGATGTCGTTACCGAAAAATTAGTATCCACACCAATCAAATCCATCAATTCAAAAGGGCCCATTTTAAACCCTGCAGACCGCAACAGTTTGTCTATGCCAAACACATCAGCAATATTTTCTTCCAGCTCTTTCAGTGATTCCACATAGTAATGACGGGCCACACGGTTAACGATAAATCCAGGAGAATCTTTTACCCGAACGGGAATTTTTCCCACTTTCTTTGAAAGTTCTATCATCAAGGTAACCAACCCCTCATTTGTGTTGGCTCCGGCAATGACCTCAACAAGCTTCATTTGGTTAGCCGGATTAAAGAAATGAAGCCCAATACAATTTTCCGGCCTGCTTAAACCCGCAGCAATCCGGGTCACTGAAAGGGAAGAAGTATTGGTAACCAGGATAGTGTCAACCTTGCCTGAGCGGCTGGCCGGTGTATTGATCTTTTCAATTTCACGGAAAAGGCTTTGTTTAATCTCCAGTTTTTCGATCACTGCTTCAATGACCAAATCCGCTTTTATTTCCAATAGTGCTCCACATAGAATGATATTTTCCTCTGTTTTCAATCGTTGGTCAGTCGATAGTTTTCCTCTTTCCACTGCCGTCGTCAGGTTCTGCCGGATCCCCTTCATTGCATTTTGGACTAACTGTTCATCAATATCGAATAACTTCGTTTTGAATCCAGCTGTAGCAAACACTTGAACAATGCCTTGCCCCATTGTCCCCGCCCCCACTACGGCGATGGTCTGTATATCATCTATTTTCGTCACATTACCGGCTTAAATTGTTTGAGGAAGCGAATATCATTTTCGGAATAAAGTCTCAGGTCATCAACCCCGTAACGAAGTTGGGTAACCCGCTCAATTCCCATGCCGAAAGCAAAACCAGTATATATTTCAGGATCAATGCCACAATTCTTTAAGACATTCGGATGAACCATGCCCGATCCGGCAATCTCAACCCATCCGCTGTGTTTGCAAACTGTGCATCCTGCGCCTTTACAGATTAAACAAGTGATATCAATTTCAGCGCTGGGCTCGGTGAAGGGAAAAAATGAAGGGCGAAAACGAATCGCAATATCCTGACCATACATTTCCTTGGCAAAATGATACAGCGTTTGCTTCAGGTCTGCGAAGCCCACGTTCTTATCTACATAAAGACCTTCGACTTGATGAAAGAAGCAATGCGCACGTGCTGAAATAGCTTCGTTTCGGTAAACGCGCCCGGGCATGATGGCCCGTATCGGCGGTTTTTGTTGCTCCATTAGCCTGATCTGTACGTTGGAGGTATGGGTGCGGAGCAGGATGTCCTGATTTCGTTGAACAAAAAAAGTATCTTGCATTTCCCGTGCAGGATGGTTTTCTGCAAAATTCAATGCCGAAAAATTATGCCAGTCGTCTTCGATTTCCGGGCCATCGGCTACGGAGAATCCAAGGCGTTCAAAAATTTCAATAATCCGATATCGGGTCAGGCTTAGGGGGTGAAGGTTTCCCGTCTTGTTGGGGATAACCGGCAAGGTTAAGTCCAGATCGGTTGCCCGTTCGTCGATTGCCAGCAGCGATTCACTCAACTCCCTAAACTTTGCCTCCGCGATTTGTTTGAGTTTGTTGAGCGCTTTGCCGAGCTCCCTCTTTTCCAGGGACGATGTTTTCTTGAAATCCTCAAAAAGGTCCGCCAGCGCCCCTTTACGGCTGATGTATTTCATACGAAAAGACTCCAGGTCGTCTTGATTTCGTCCCTGAAATGCTTCCAATTCCCTTTCTAACAATGCAACTTTTTCCAACATGATATTTACGCAACCCGTGGTTGGGCTCTTTTGAGAATGAAATTAATTACCAGGCACAATCCTGTGGCCAGCATCAAAATTAAAATATCGTCCTTTTCTTTTAGCATCCAGGCTAAATAAACAAATAAAATATTGATACCGGCGAGCATAAAGACTGTGCGTGCATGAGAAAAACCAATATTCAAAAATTGATGATGCAGGTGATTCTTGTCGGCACGGAATGGGGATTGCATTTTCCTCATCCGCAGGATAATGACGCGAAGTGTGTCAAAAATGGGAATGATCATCACACACACTGCCGTACCAATTGAGGCATTAAACCTGGCTTCATGCGTGATGGGCAAATTGTAATTCTCATTGATGAACCGAATGGCAAGATAAGAAAGCAAGAATCCAATCATCAACGCTCCAGTGTCTCCCATGAAAATGCGCGATGGCTGCCAATTAAAAAAGAGAAAGGCGATGACCGAACCCGCAAAGCAAAAACAAATGAGGCTCACCGAAGCATTTCCTACAGAATAAAACCAATAGCCAAAGACCAGCAGGCAAATCAATCCTACTGTTCCCGCCAGGCCATCTACGCCATCGATCAGATTGTAAGCATTTGTAACTATGATAAAGGTCACGATGGTGATTGCCCAGGAAAAAACTGGCGAAAACGGCGATCCATTGGTGATTCCATAAAAAGAAGTTAACACATTGCCGTCGAGAAACACGATGATAAAAACGGGTAGAAATTGGCTGATCAGTTTTTGTTTCGGGTTGAGTGCCAGGATGTCATCGCGCAATCCGATCAAAAACATTAAACCAATTGAAATAAAAAAATATTTCAACTTGATCCACTCCTGGAAAGGGAGGCTCATTAGCAAGGTTAGCACAACACCCAGTAAAATAGAAATCCCGCCCATGGAGGGAATAAAACTAAAATGAATTTTATGCTGACCGGGAGAGTCTAATATTTTCCATTGCTTTAAGAGCTTTATAAATACCGGAAAAAAAAGAACAGAAATGAGAAACGAAATGGAAGCATAAAGAAATAGAAGCGTGAGATTCAATTCGTTTTTGGCTAATATGCCTTTTCACTGCCTGTAAATAAACTAAGAACTGTCGAAATAATGATTTTCATATCCAAAATAAAAGACCAATTCTCAATATAAAAGCGGTCCAACTTAACCCTGTTTCTCATATCGATTAGGTTCTTTGTTTCGCCACGGTATCCCATGCTTTGGGCCAAACCCGTAATACCTGGCCGGATATAATGCCTGCCCATAAATTTCGCAATGATTTTGCCATATTCCTCATTGTGTCTTATCATATGAGGACGCGGGCCAACGATGGACATGGATCCCTGTAAGACATTGAAAAATTGAGGAAATTCATCCAAGCTCGATTTCCTTAGAAAACTCCCAACCCGGGTGATTCTGGTGTCATCCTTTGTCGCCTGCTTCTGATTTGCATCCGGGTTTACGTACATGGTTCGGAACTTTATACAATCGAAAGGCTTATTATTTATCCCATTTCTTCTTTGCCGAAAGAACACCGGGCCCCGTGAATCCAGTTTAATAGCCAAAGTAACCAATGGTAGGAGCCAGGAAAGGATCGCAATGATTACAGTAATTGAAAAGAAGAGATCAAAAATCCGCTTTAGCATTTGATTATTCCAATCATCCAGGGGTATGATGGTAATGTTGAGCACTGGGATCTGACCGTACTGCTCAAGCCCCAAAGACCGCTGTTGAAACGGCTGGTAATCCTCAACTAACTTCACCCTGATCAACGCATTTAATCCGTAGTCAACAAGTTTCCTGAGTTCACCGTTATCCACATTGGGCAAACAACAATAAATTTCTTCCACTTTCTGTTCTTTGCAGAATTTTTCAATTTGCTCTAATGGCAAGACATTTAATGAGGGCTCGAAAAGCCCAAGAAAGCGACAATGCAGATCGCGATGAATTAGAAAATATCTCCTGACATCTCTCGCCAGTTCACCTTGCCCGATGATAATGATATTTTTTACGATTCGATTCGCTTTTGTGAATGTATTGAAGATCGACAACATCCATAATTTCCAGATAAAGAATGCAGGAACAAACACGAGATAAATGACCCCAATCTGAAGTGGGTCATAATTTTTCCGAAAGAAAAAAATAAGCGAAGCAACGACCATCAAGTGAATAAAAATAAAGCTCGCCTGATTCTTGAGTATCCTGGAAACTGCCCAATTTCTGGAATAGCTATACGGATTGGAAACAACAATCAGAAAAAGCCATGCCAAATTACTGTAGATGAAAAGATAGATGCCGTTTACGCGGTCCTCCCCAAGCAATTTGATATGAAAAACAGAATACGAAAGAATAATGGCCAGATTCAAAAAAATCAAATCGCTGACAAAAAGGGCGATTCGGAAGAAGACCGACATAATTATGCTTTTTTATTACCGGAGAGATCAGTACAAAGATTGCCAAAATTACGGGTCTTTCAATGAAAATGACGGTTTACGACTATGATAGTAGATGACAAACGTTTGATGGAGCAACGCAAAAAAAACAACCCCCTGATATCTTCCAAGGAAGACTTCGGTCATGCCGTAAATAAAAAAAGGGAAAAAGGTAAGAATGCCAAAGGCGTTTTGATTGCGCACTGACAAATACAAGGGTCTTGCCAGGAGCAAGAACACAGAAAGAAAACCGATCAGTCCGTTAGAGAAAAAAATTTGTATAAACTGATTGTGTGAATTATAATTCGAAACAGCAAACCCAGGAAGGTTGTGCGCCCGATAATACGCATTGAGTACTTGTTTATAGTCCCCCGTACCTACCCCCCAAATAACATCAGGTGTAGCCCGAATGCCGGATTCCCAAAGCACAGATCGTTCCCATGCGTCACTTCCACTATTTTCAAGTGACTTGTTGCCGCTGGCCCAATTGGCTGCAAACAAACCTACGAGCAGACAACATACAATGCTGAAAGTAAGTATCTTGATTTTCTTTCTGTCTTCCTCAGATAGAAATTTCAAAATGAAAAAGGAAAAAATAAGTAACATGCTGATAAATGCCGTTTGGCCAGCTGTGAGCATCAGGATGATGAAAAAGAAAAATACAAATAAAATAATGACAATCGGGGGAACCCGTGACGCGCTATAGTACATGTCACTCAGTCCGAATCCAATGGCAAAAATCAAGTAATAGGCAAGGTAGGTTGGGTGAGAATTGGCTATTACTTGCGTTAGGTGGCCTGAAAAAAACGCCCGGCTGTCGTCACCTTGAAGGTACAACCAACTTGCGTGGCCCAGGTAAATCAAGCATGCCACAAGAAGTCCCATTATAAAGGCATAAAAACTTTTGCGAAGGTACTGTGAGTCGAAGTTCGGAATTTTTGCCAGAACAAAGGGAAGCACAAAAAAACTCAAACTGGTTTCAATCTCTTTTAGTCCGTCATCTACATTTTCTGAATAAAGAAGGCCGATGGTGAGAACCAATAAATACAATGCAATGTCCCATGCTTGCGCCAGACGCCTTGTAAAGCCGCCCTCGGAATGAACTAATAATGAAAATAAAAAAACAGAGGCCAGTAGTTTTGTGCTCAATGATTGAGACAGCGGAATGGAAAATACAAAAGCCATAAAGAATAATCCATGAACTTTGGAGATATTCATTTTGTTTAGCCAAGGCGTTCTGGATTCCAGCTTATTCTTCAATTCCTTATCAATTTCATTTGAATGCAGCGCTCCCCAAAATTACGCTTTGTGCGTCTATATAAGTTACTTTGTACGAAATTCCTTTATAACCTTGAAATCGAGAACAGCATTTCTTGGCGCAGCCAGCGCCCTTTCATTCTGCATTTTTCTGCCCGCCGGATTTCTGACGGTCTCGGTTGTGTTTTTTTTTATGATATGCCTTCTCCAGCTTGACCGCAACATTCTTCGTCAGTTCAAGCTGCACAAAATACTCGTTTTCCCAATCTTTCTTTTCTTTCTGAATCTCTTCTGGGTATTATTCTCAGAAAATCTGGGAGACGGCCTGTCACTCGTTTTCAAGAAAATTCCGTTGCTGTTGCTTCCCTTGTCTTTTATTCTGATTAACAAAGAAATCTCCAGAAAGGAATTGCATATCATCCTGGGTGTGTTTTTGGCAGCGTGTCTGTTGGCCTCATTTGTATGCTATGGTTACGCCTTCTTCAATATTATCCAGCACAAAAGTATCATGTCGGATCAAAGTGGTGAATATTATTTCTCTTATGTCAATCTCACAAACCCCGTTAAAATAGACCCCATTTACCTAAGCCTATTTTGCAATTTTGCATGCGTCATTGCCTTGCAATCCCCGTTTATCAAGAGTCCGTGGTTAAGGGGTTTGATCGTCCTTTATCTCAGCGTCTTCATTTTCATGATTGCCTCCAAAATGGGTATTATTGCTTTGGCTGCGGTTGCCTTACAATGGACCATCTCCCGGACACATCAACGAATTCCATCCCTTATTTTGGTGATCTCACTCCTGGCCTTGTTCGTTTTGGGTATCTACAAACTTCCTTTTCTAAGTGATCGGTTTCTTACTTCCACACAATTTAATTATGCAGAAGAAGATGGCGGCAAATGGAATAGCACCACCTTTCGACTGGCTATATGGTCGTGTGCCAAAGAAGCAATTGAAATGCATCCTCTGCTGGGATGTGGAACCGGCGGTGGTCAGAAAGTTCTGGAAGGCGTTTACCATGAGAAGAATTTTGTTTGGGGTCTCAAACATCAATACAATGCACACAACGAATTTCTATCGACACAACTCGATTTGGGCATTGTCGGACTCCTTCTCGTTGTTGCAATGCTGATAATTGGATTTATCCAATCCATCAAATCAAAGGATGCCCTAACCCTTTCTTTCTTCTGTATTATCTTCCTCTACTTCCTGATCGAAACGGTCCTGGCGCGTCAAAAAGGAGTTGTCTTTTTCTCATTTTTCTTTTCTCTTCTTCTCTGGCTTCCAAAAAAAAATAAAAACAACGTACCCCTGATCGCTTAGTTCGACCCTTCAAATTACGCACATCGACTAAGCGTGACGCCTGAAAAATTGTGGAATTTTAAGTAATGGCTTAAAATAAAGCGTGTAAAATCGAGGACGAAGACCATTGATGACCCAGGCGCTCCGATCCTCCAGATTGGCTTTAAGTCTATTCAGCAGGTTCTTTGTGCTGGCTCCTCCCGTTCTCATCGTTACAAGAACCTCAGGCAAGTATTGAGTTGATATCTTATGCTTGTAGAGCATTCGCAACATGAGTTCGTAGTCGCCGCCTATTCTAAAGTCTGTGTTATAAAGACCGTACTTCGTATACATCTCTTTTTTCAAATAGAAAGTGAGATGATGGGGCATCCATCCCAACAAGAAATTTTTCCTATCGTATTCCCCGCCTTTCCAAAAGCGAACCACTTTATTTTCACCATTGACATACTGCATATCACCGTACAATGAGTCAGTTTCTTTTCTCCCAAAGGCCTCTGCGACTTTTTCAATCACGTATTCATTTGGGTAGTAGTCATCCGAGCCGATAACCCCAATCAAGTCGCCGGTTGCGATTTGAATGCCTTTGTTGAGGCCGTCATAAATACCCTTGTCGGGCTCTGACCGGTAAACTAATTTTGGATGCTTCAGGCTTTCGATAATTTCAACTGTCTTGTCTGAAGATTTTCCGTCAATGATGATGTGCTCAATATTGGGGTACCGCTGACTGGCCACACTTTCAATAGTTTGCATTATTGTTTTTTCACTATTGAAGGCCGCGGTTACAATGGAGATTTTTAACATGGCAAATTACTTACGCATTTATCTAGACTGAACCCGGGAAAGCGCCTGAAAACTCAACCCTTCCCCGGCAAAAGGAGCTAACAAAGATAATTGAAAATAATCCTTTCACGGGTTTCAGTCCTGGACGATATTGCAACTTAGATTGGTTGCAGCTGCTAAACCGGGGACAATGAGGGTAATAATTAACGGATTAGGTTGTCCCCATACAGGGGCCAGGTTTATTTTGGATCAGGTTCTGTTGTCAACACCTCCTGATGTTCAGGTGACCGCCTTCGTACCCATTGTTGAGCATGGATCCGGTTTTCAAGCTCCTGCCCATGTCCGCCTCATAAAACTAAAGCACAGCATTTGGGGAATGTATCTTCGGGTCTTTTTGGAGGCCTATATTAATTTACTAATGCTGCTAAAAAGATATGACCGTCTGATCAATCTTTCCAATTATGGGTTATGCTTTAGTCGGAATCAAATCTTGTACATCCACAATCCACTGCTGTTGGACATGAACGCTCCCACTCGCCTGGGCAATGGCAATCCGAACGCCCCGATTCGATTTGCGTTGAACACTTGCCTTAGGAACGCGGATTGCATTTTTGTACAAACAGAACATATGTATCGCCAACTGCAGTTGTATTGTACTATCAATTCAATCCGCTTTCCACAAAGCGTCCAAATATTTCGGCCGCCATTACCGCTTCCTTCCATTGATCAAATTCAAGAAGCGATCTCAAAAACTTTTGAATTCCAGTTGTTCTATCCGGCCTCACAATTTCCTCATAAACGGGCAGACTTATCGATTGAGGCCACGCGCCTGGCCCGAAAATCGAATGATCAAATTGGATTAAACATCACCATAGACCCTCTGTTTCACGACGAAGGAATAAACTTTTTAGGGCCCATCAGCAGGGCGGAAGTATACCGTCATTTTAAGGCCTCGGACGCAATGCTATTTACTTCCGAGAGAGAGACGCTGGGATTACCGTTGCTGGAGTCAATTTATTTTGAAAAACCTGCCATATTGCCCAACAAAGCCTATGCCCGTGAAGTGTGTGGTGATGCCGGAATCTATTATGACAAAGATACCCCCGAAGCGATTAGCAGGGCCATTCTTTACCTGACCACAAACTATCAAGAGGCCGTGAATAGGGTAAAAATTAAAAAGAAAGAAATCCAGGAAACACAGCAATCCTGGGCGCAACATTGGGAAGCATTTTTAACCTGCAAAAAAAATACGCCAACGGTTCTTCCGGCATGAACAATTGATTTCAATTTGCAAATCAGCAGCCTCGGATTGGGTTCCTTAAATTTTTTCACCACTTTGGTGCTCATCGGTGTATTTGTGTTGGTACACATTTTCTCCTAAAGAAAAGAAGGATTTAAACCCTATCGCTTCTTTGCCGGATCACCTTTTCTGTATTGGTTGTTTCCCCAATCAACATTAAAGGTAAGTTTATTCCCATCGGTCAATCTGATCCAGGGAAACAGATGATCCGGAAGTGTGGGCTTTTCAATAAAAAATGCAAAGAGGTTCTGTTGTCTGATAAAGAGTCGGGTCAAAAGCCAGAAAAAAGGCTGTGCTAATCGCAGTAAAATATACTTTAACATTCCATTTTTTTCCAGTTCAGGTGTAAGTGGAAAAGAGGTCTCGTAAGCATAATCAAAACGATGCCACGCATAGGGGGCATACGATTTGATCGTCTTCTCTATTTCCCGTTCCGTCCATCGATAGACGAAATTCGGAATTTCTGTATTGTTGACGCCACCGAATTGGCAGCCATTGTAGTAGACTGCCGCATGCTCATAGACTTGTGTCAGACCATATCGTTCAAGCAATCGCATGATCCATGAATCGCGAGATTCAATGGCCAATACTCCTTTCCGCGCCACGCGATACATTTCAGTTAAGACACGATGTGGAGAAGATGCGTGATGGACGGCTGCATGGATTACCACATAGTCAAATGACGCATCAGCATAGGAAAGTGATTCAGCATCCTCGTATGCCCAATGAAACGGGGCATACTCATTGCCGGTCATGCGGCTATCCAAATTAGAGACTGTCACATTGGTAAAGCCGCAAAGTTCAAAAACCAATTTATCAAATGATCCGCCTCCACAAATAAGGACAGACGAATTCCGGTTTGGAATAAGTCTGACGATCGTTCGTCTATAAAAATTTTCTCTAACGTTAGACATAATCTGTTTCTTACTCTATTGCAAGGAATTATTTTGAGCAAGTGTTGGTTTGGGATTTTGACTAATTTGCCTGTAAGAATAATAATATAAGAGCAAAAAAAGAATCCTTCCATGGTAGGTGTAGTTTCCCCCTCTCAAAAGCGACAAGAGAATGAAAATGAAAATCGATGAATTAAGAATCCAGAGAATTTCCTCATGATTTGAAGAAAAGCCTCCGGACCTAACCTTGAATCTCACCGTAAAAAAACAAAATGCGAATAAGCCAACAAGACCCGTTTCGGTAGCCAGCCGAAACCCCATGCTGTTGGCATCTTGTCTGTTCAATGTGAAGTATTCCCTCATTCGCGCAGGGATGTAGCGGTCGTAAACCAGTTCGTAGGTACCCAATCCATTACCGGTTATGGGGTATTCTTCCACACTTTTCCTTGTCACATAAAAGTTTGAAATCAGCGCATAGGTGCTCACATTTACCTCCAAAAAAGTATTCCCCTTTGTGAAATCTCCTGAAAGTGCATAAACCGTGTCGTCCACGCGAATCTGAATAAAAGAAATGGAACGGTATGCAATGAAACACAATAACAAAACGCCAGCAAAAGCGAACAAAGACAATTTTAGTTTTCTAAAAGTGAAGTTCTTGAAATACAGCAAAGTCAGCATCATAATGAATCCGATGTAGGCCACCGATGAGAGCGTCAGCAAGTAACCGACAACAAACAGAAATGACCACTTTTTGTTAATCATATACTGACTCTGATAAAACAAATTATGCAGGCTCAAAAAAACCACAGGAGCGAAGGTAAAGGCTATGGACGATGGCTCCTGTGTTATCGATTGAAGGCGGTAGGTAGTATCGTCCAACTTTAAATAAGGGAAACAGAAGATATACCATTGCCCTGCGCCCAGATAAAACAAAATCACCTGGAAAAAACCAATGATCAATACCACTTTGGAAAAGGTGACATATTTTCCAAACAATTTTTCAAGGTCAAATTTTTCATGCCAGAGCAAGTAATAGGAAACAATACCCGCAAATCCGATATTGATACTTTGTTTGATAAGCAGACTCAAACCATCTCGATAAGTGACCAGTGAATAGAGAACAATGCAGGCAAACACTGTTACAATCTTCACGTTGATTTTCTTAAATGTCCACAGGCCGTATGCGGCAAAAGCCAAATAAAAAGGGTAATACCAATAAATGTTAAATCCAATGTCACCAAATCCTGCACCGGTAACAAAAATTGATGCGATGATCAAATAGGTTATTAGGTTCTTAATAATCGCGTTACCCATGCTGTTAATTTTTCTCCAACCATTCTTTTGACTGATCCGCTCAGTCTTACATAGGCAATTAGGACAAAATAATATAGCCATTTGAGAAGACTGAATTCATGCTTTAGTACCGAGTCCCTTCTCTCTTTTGTAGATAATAATCCATAATTCCTGGAAGCCCCTGCCGTGAAATCAAAACGACAGATCACTTTATTTATAAACAAGAAATCCTTACCATTCGTGTAAGCCCTGTACATAAAATCAAAATCAGCACTGAGCGCATAGTGTAAATCAAATTTATACACTTTCATAATCGATGTTCTCACAAAACATGCCTGATGGCAAAAAGGCATTCTTTTCCACATATTCTTAAGGGGAAATCTTTCGTAACGCGTTTCGAATGTAGGGTATTCAATCATCGCTTCACCATAAACTATGTCAGCATTAATCTGTTCATCCTTGAAAATCTCCAGAACGTCGAATGTGGCGAAACGGTCTCCGCAGTTCATAAAATTGATCCATTCACCGGTTGCACGCTCGATGCCTTTGTTCATAGCATGATAAATACCTTGGTCCGGCTCGCTAACCCAAGAAGCAATTCGATCCTTATATTTCTTGATAATTTCCACAGTTCCATCATTGCTGCAACCATCTATCAAAATGTATTCAATTGCCGGGTAGTTCAGGCTCAATACGCTTAATAAAGTAGCTTCCACGGCGGGATACCCATTGTACACTACAGTGATGATCGAAATTAAGGGTGCTTCCTTCACTTCAGAATCTATTTTTCCGGCTAGCATAAAACTTGATCTTCTATTTCCTTCCCGCAAAAATACTAACCTCCGGGAGCAGCCGCTTCCGAAGCAACGCAATCAATTAACACTGTTTTTGACCGCCCATTCAGGGCAACCTAAATATTCAAACAATTTTTTGCCCGGTAAAAAACGCAAGTACTTTTCTTGTTAAAAACCCCTGGCGCAACACCCCAAAAATCGATTTTCCTAAACCCGCATTCCTGCAGGAAAGAAATCGCTTCCGCATACTCAGCTCGCTCAGCATCGTCCAACACCAACACTCCGGTCTCCGACAAAGCTCCCACGCTTTCCTTGGCACAGTTTACGCGGTCGCGGCCGTCCACAATGATAATATCTAAAGGTTCATTAATGTTTGTAGCATATTTCGAATATGAATCTCCATACGCTAATGGAATGTGGGCTAAAGTTACGTCCTGTGGAATTATCGATTTCGTTTTTTCATACCATCCGAGGTCGTGCTCAACGGAATACAGCTTGCCTACACGGGCGGCGTAAAATAAAGTTGAGTTTCCGCTGCCAAATTCAAGCATCCTGATGTCTTTAGTGAGGCGCTGCTGGATAAAATCAATAAACGAATACGTTACCCAGGGAATGGGATCACCATTATTCCTAACAGGGCTTTGCCGCTCAAGACTATGGAACCAACCTTCCTCATATAAATAGCCTTGTGAATAAAAACTTACGAGTGTCCTGAAACTTTTAAAATGCGAGACGATGTTTAATGCTTTTTTAAGGTTTGACATTCCTTATTAATTTTAATTGTTTAACTAGCCTGAAGAGATTGAAGGATCGGGTCATATCTATGAATACAACACGGGTTTTTTTGGTCAATAGAAAACTGAAATATCCTGCGTATGAATAAGCCACCAGCGTGGAGACGGCCGCGCCAATAAGTCCCATTTTTCGGATGAGGAAATAGTTCAATACTACGTTTAGAATAGCCGCCGTTACTAGGCTGGTCATTCTGAACACCTGAAGGTTTTCGCTGATTATCCATTTCCCGTTTGCAACACCTAAAAAGGTAAAAACGCCGGACCAAATATACAGCGCTAAAACGTTGCCGGCCGGCTGGTACGCGGCTCCGAAAAGTAGTGTCACAATAAATCCCGACAAAAATGTCATAGGAATTGCAACTGCCAATGAAAGGGCTACCATTAAGGCATATAAGTATCTCATGCGCTGCAAATACAGCTCTTCATTGTCTTGCTTTGCGCGAACGATGGCCGGAAATAACGAAGCACAAACTACCACAGCAATAAAATTCCAGGTTTCACTCAGGCGTACTGCCACTCCATAGTAACCGGTAGCCTCGTCACCCATCATCCATTTTATCATGACCTGATCAATCCGCAAATACACGGTTATCGCAAGGGAAGAAAAAATCATCGGCCATGCATCCCTGAGGAGTTCACGTGCAGTAGCCATTTCAAATCTCCATCGGAATATTCTGAACCCGGCACGTTGGTAAAAGAAAACCAAGCCTGCCGCTATCAAAAAAAGATCAACCAATTGAACCCAGGCAAACCAAACCAGAGGAGCTTTATACACAACTAACAAAATGCGGAACACGGAAATAACCACCAACGAAAAAACCTGACTCCATACTACATACCTTGACATGACCTTGGATTGGAAAAAGAAATCGATAAGCCCGAAAATTTCCAAAATCATTCCTGCCGAAATAACGGCAATCAGTTGGGCCGTCACCGTTTCGGTTGGAGTGCTTTTCACCGCAACATACAAACCAGCAAACACCAAAATCGCTGCCGCCAGGCGCAATATGAACGCGGTACCCAGCAACACTTCCTGACGATGCTCGTGGCGAATAAGTTCACGGATGAGGATCGTATCAAAACCCAGCGTGGCCAGTACGGAGAACAAAGAAACCAGACTGATAACATAGTTGATCTCGCCATATTGGCCGGGGCCCAGGTAGCGGGCGACATAAGCGCCGATAAATACCCCGGCCACCAGACGGAGTATTTTTTCACCGAACATCCAACCCGTATTGAAAAAATACCGGTAAAATCCCGGATGTGACTCCATGGTTTCCTTTACATACCTCAGGCTATTCTTCAATGCGTGATGCTTTGATTCAGTTAATCAAGAAGTTCAAAAGATGTCTCGCCATCCGGTACGTTTTTTTTACCCAACCACCTGACAGTGATGAAAAATACTTTGAAAATGCCTCCCTCGCGTACCTGTCTTCAATTGGTTGCTTCCATTCAACGGTTAACTCCCTTGAACTTAAAACAGCCTCATAAGCTTTGCTGTGCCCACTGTGGGTGCCTGTATCATCAAATCCGATATTGTTGATCAAAGAAACCGCCGGGTATAAAGTAAGCTTGTTTTTCAAAAAGGCAGAAGCGTACCATCGTATTGCCCAAGAATCATTGCGGCCCTGTATTTGTGCCTCCAGCATTTTTGCAAAGGGAAATGAATTGTTGTAATTAAATTCAGGAATCAAATTCTTCGATTTCAGTTCCATCAACAATTTTGACCCGTCATGCTCGAATAATTCCCAGCTCCTTCGCCACGTGGCCCAGCCCCAACAATCTGCTCCGTGTATGAAAAACGTTTCTGGAAACACTTCTTTTGTGGGATAAAGATAGCCATGGATGGAAATAACAGACTCCTCGTGCTCATATACGGCCAGCGCTTGATTCATATAAGAAAGAAAAAAAGGCGAACAGACGAGGTCATCTTCCAAAACGATGATTGATTCATGTTCCTTCAATACTCGCGTAAGCCCCTCAACGATCGAGTTTGCCAGTCCTTTGTTGGTAGCGCTTTCAACCATTCGAACGGATCGAAATGTTGCAGCAGATCTGCAATCTGCTCTTACCTGATCTACCAGAATTTTATCCTCCTCGCTTTTGGAACCATCTGAAAAAATAATCAGATCGCTTTCGGCTGCCAATTCATTGTTGGCAAGTGCTTCAATAGTTCGCCTGGTATGTTCCGGCCTTTTGTAAACAAATAATGCGATAGGGGCTGGCATGATGGTCTTATTATCAACTGAATCGAAACTTATTTCGAAAATGTGTGGCCTGTTTGTGTGCCGGGATCATGGCTCTTTAGTCTTCTCTGACAAAAATTCCGTCAGCCTGCAACATCCTTCCGGTTTTTCTATCCCTGAAGCCTGGAATAATCGCAAAAATTTTATAACCCTTCTGTTCTAAATATGAAACAATCTCGCCAAATAAAGGTATTCCATCATACACAGGAACGAAAGATAACTCAGCCTGAATCAATTTAATGCCCGGCAAGCTGCCCGTTGCCCCTTTTAACGCCTCCAGCTCATATCCCTGAACGTCTAATTTCAGCAATACCTCACCCGTAAAATTTTGCTCAGCAAGGAATTTATCGAGCGTTGTTATCCTTATCCGTTCCTGCCTTACAATTCTCGTGGTGGGTTCTGCGACGAGTGATTCTTTCCTAACCTTATAAAGGGAACTGCTGACGATGTTTTCGGAAACATTAATCATCACTTCTTCATCCTTACTTCCAACTCCAAGATTGAGGGCTGTCCATCCAAATGAGTTCGACGAGCGCTTTTCAAGCAACTTATACACTGATAAAATTGGCTCAAAAGAATAAATTTTTCCTTTATACCCATGCTTTAATATTCCCAAAGCGTACTGGCCCTTGTTCGCACCAACATCCAGGACGGTCTCTATTCTGAAATGTTGTAAGATAGTCCGAAGCAATACATCCTCCGAGTTGGCGATATCATAGCGAACGACATCAAACCCGATTGAACGGAAACAATTTTTAATAATATTTTTAGACCATTCGACTAAGTTCATTCAACAAGCGTGATAATGGTTTCTATAAATTAAAAAAATGTTTTTCTAACTGGTATAAACTTGATTAATGCAGCTTCCAGCTTTCTGATTGAACTCTGAATGTTGAATATGGACCCATTTTTCACCTGATCCGCCTTCTTGATCAATTCCAGTCTAAAATCATTGTTGAGAATAGCCAGGATACCATCCCGCCATTTTTCAGAATCCCCTGGGGGAATGTACAAGGCGCCATCGCCGCAAATTTCCTTATGCCCGTTAAGATCGCTACAGAGGATCGCCGTCTGCAATGATTGAGCCTCCAAAATGGGCATGCTTGTCGGGCCAAGATAAGAGGGAACAACCAATGCTATCGCGTTTTTATAAAGTGTATAAACCTTTTCGTTACTAATAAAACCCAGAACGATAACTTGTTGTGTAAGGGCATTTTCCTTGATCAATGATAAGATGTAATTCTTATTCCCCATATCAGACCCAGAGAAGACGAGTTTTATTTTACTGGAATTATTTTCAGCAGTCAGTTTCTTTAAGGCAAGAATTAAGATGTAATGATTTTTGTGGGCCCAAAATTGAGCAGGGTAATATAAATAAGAGCACTTTTCAAGGCTTAATTCCTGCAGAATCTCCCTTTGTCGTTGGTCGTCAACTTTCAAATCGATTACCCCCCCTGCAAACAGTGGAATTACTTCAATTTTATTTTCAGGAATTGAATAATAATGCGTAAATTCTTCTTTGCTGCTCTGAGATTCAACAAAAATAGCAATGGCCTTTTGTATTTCTACCCGGTACCAATGTTCTCTGAATTCAAAATTCTGAAGAAGCTCAGGAAAGGCAAAAGTAGATTTATGGCCAGCATCCCAATTCATCGTAATAAAAGGAAAATTCTTAATCTCTCTGAGAAATTGCTTTGGAAAGAGTAAAATATCGACACCATTCCGCTTTAGTACTGATTGGTCCCAAATATTACATAAATCCGCATTCGTGAATAAAGCTTTTGATAGGAGTTGGACGATACCCAGTTTTTCCAACGTACGAAAAAATTTGTAGATGACGTACGGCGTCAGGACAATGTACTCTCTGGACAAGTCCATTTTTCTGCGTGGCCGCCGCCCAACAAAACATATTTCAAGTTTTTTATCAAATTGATAACTGTCAATGGTTTGAATTATTTTTTCGTAAAATGAAAAATTTCCCCCGACGGAAGGACTAAAATCATTGACTAAATAAACTCCAACTTTCACAAATCAGCTTTAATCAAATTCGCTATCACATATTTCATGTCCTGGTCACTCAAACCTAAACCGCTGGGAAGATAAAATCCGTTTCTGGCAAGCTTTTCTGCCTTGGGATACTTTTCATTTCTAAACAGGCCGGCTTTTAGAAAGACGGGCTGTTCATGCATGCACCAGAAAAAAGGACGTGTGCCTATTTTGGCAAGCGACAGCATCGCTACGGTGCGGTTACACTGTTCTTCACTTTCTGCCACAAGGCCGTAGACCCAATAAATATTTTCAGAATAAGGTGTCTTCTGTAACGGAAGTTGAAATCCCTTGATCCCCTGGAATCCTTCATTATAGATTCTGCCGATTTCCCTTTTCCTGCGTACGTGTTTTTCAACATTTTCAAGCTGCGCAAGTCCAATGGCTGCTTGCATATTTGTCATCCGGTAATTCCAACCAAGCGCATAGTGGACAAATCTTCTCCCATTGGGCTCAAATGCCAGATTTCTGAGTTTTCTGCATTCGAGAGCCAATGATTCATCATCCGTTAATATCATACCCCCTTCACCGGTTGTAATAATTTTATTTGGGTAAAAGCTAAATATTGAAATATCACCAAAACTTCCACACATTTTGCCATTGTATTTTTGGCCATGCACTTCCGCCGCATCTTCAATTAACTTGAGTTTATATTTCTTACATAGTTGCATAACCGGATCCATGTCCACGGGTAAACCATATATATGCACCACAATGATTGCCCGTGTCTTTGACGTCACCCGTGCTTCAATCAAGCTGACATCCATATTCCAGGTAGCTGGGTCGCTGTCTACCAAAACAGGTATTGCTCCAGCCCGCACCACAGAAAGCGCTGGAGAAATAATGGTAAACGCCGGCATAATCACTTCATCCCCTTTTCCCAAACCCAATGCCTGAACCGCAATGTCTAAAGCAGCTGAGCCGTTGGATACTGCAACGCCCTCTTTCTTTCCGATAAAATCTGAGAATTTGTTTTCGAACTGCTTTATAAATTCTCCCTCACTGGATATCCAGCCCGTATCAATACACTGCAAAATATATTTTCTTTCATTGCCTGAAAGTAGGGGAGTATTTACCGGAATAAAAGAATCCTGATTCATTTTGTCTAAAGAATAATAACAACCCCGATAACTATTGTGAATTGAGTGTGGTTACGCTTCTCGGCGTTGTGAATTAAATATAATCTTACTGATCAGATGCATGTCCCACAATAAACACCTGATTTTTATTAATTGCGTCAAACCGAACCTTATCCTCTTCGCCACAATACGGTCCCTGTTTTACTTCAATCATTTCTGAATCCGCTAACATTTCAAAACCATGTCCGCCAGCTGCCAACAGAATAACATCGCCTTTCTCTAAAACCCGGCTTTCCAGGTATTTCTGATCATCGTTGTAAAAGTCCACCCTTACCAGACCAGACCTTACATAAAGCACTTCCTGGGTCAGGGTCACTTTTCTCTCCACAAGATTGTGCCGGTGCGGAGCAATGACGTATCCTTTACTGCGATTCATGTAGCCCAACTGCTGCGAGAAATCATTCGGCGTAAAAAATGCTATCCCCTCGCTCCGGTATGTAGCTTTTATGATAATTGACAAAATCCCCTTTTCATCCTTAATAACTTCCAGCATGGTTTAGTTTATTTATTGAGCTACAAACACTTTATCGAGAAATTCAGAAGTATACACCGCGCGCAATCCAGCTTCCAGCGCTATTCCAGGTTTCCAACCCAAACTAAGAAGCTTTGAAATATCCATCAATTTTCTTGGCGTTCCGTCTGGCTTACTCCGGTCAAATACAATTTCACCCGGATAGCCAATAATATCGCTGATCATGGAAGCCAGTTCTTTTACCGACAAATCCCTACCAACGCCGATGTTGATAAATTCTGGGTTGGAGTAAGCCTTCATCAAGAATAAGCAAGCATCCGCGAGGTCATCAACATGCAAGAACTCACGAAGCGGGTTGCCCGAACCCCAAACATCCGCTATAGGCTTGCCGTTTTGTTTAGCCTCGTGAAATTTTCTCATCAGGGCTGGAATAACGTGAGAGGTATTTAAATCATAATTATCATTTGGTCCGTACAAGTTTGTAGGCATCGCACTGATAAAATCACACCCATACTGACTTCTATAAGTCTCGCACAGTTTAATGCCGGCAATCTTTGCAATCGCATAGGGCTCGTTAGTTGACTCGAGGTATCCGGATAAAAGGTAATCTTCTTTTAATGGCTGAGGGGCAAGCTTCGGATAGATGCAGGAAGATCCCAGGAAGAGAAGTTTCTTTACGCCCTGAACATAGCTCTGATGAATCACATTACTTTCTATCATCAGATTTTCATATAGGAAATCAGCCCGATAAGTGTCGTTGGCCAGAATCCCACCCACTTTGGCAGCCGCCAAAAAAACGAACTCCGGTTTTTCTGCAGCAAAGAATGCTTTGGTCTGATACTGATCCCGTAAATCCAACTCCCTGGAGGTTCGCAAGATCAGGTCGGAATATCCTTCCTGCTGCAACCTTCGCACAATGGCAGAGCCTACCATCCCACTGCTTCCTGCCACATAGATTCTGGATTGTTTCTCCATCTATTCGTGATATTGATAAATCTTGTGCCCGCCCTCTTTGAGATAGTGATCCCGTTTAAATAACTCGAGATCACTGGCCACCATTTCATCCACCAATGAATCGAGGTTGTGCTTGGGGGTCCAACCCAATTTTGATTTTGCTTTGGAGGGGTCTCCCATCAGTATTTCTACTTCAGTGGGCCTGAAATACTTCGGGTCAATTTTTACCACCACCTGCCCATTCTTGACTGCAAATTCAGGATTGTCTGTTTGTAAAACAATTCCCTGCTCAGACAACCCGGAGCCTGAAAATTCAAGGGTAATACCCAACCGTTGAAAGGCCTTGATGATGAATTCCCGAACCGTTGTGGTGACCCCGGTAGCAATTACAAAATCTTCCGCTATTGGCTGCTGCAACATTAACCACATAGCCTCCACATAGTCCTTGGCATGGCCCCAGTCGCGTTTTGCATCAAGGTTACCCATGAAGAGCGAAGGCTGAAGGCCAAGGGCTATCCGGCAAGCCGCACGGGTTATTTTTCTTGTTACAAAGGTTTCACCGCGCAAGGGTGATTCATGATTGAATAAAATGCCATTGCAGGCATATATGTTATAGGCCTCGCGATAATTCACAGTGATCCAGTAGCTATACAATTTCGCCACCGCGTAAGGCGACCGCGGATAAAAGGGAGTTTTTTCACTCTGCGGCGTTTCTTGCACAAGGCCGTATAGTTCAGACGTAGAAGCCTGATAAAATCTTGTTTTCGTGTTTAATTTCAAAATTCGAATGGCTTCCAGAATCCGTAATGCTCCCAAGCCATCGGCGTTGGCCGTGTATTCAGGGATGTCAAAGCTGACTTTCACATGAGACATGGCGCCCAAATTGTAAATCTCATCGGGCTGTATCTCCTGAACAATTTGGATAACATTGGCAGAATCGGTGAGATCCCCATAGTAAAGTTTCAAATGAACATTATCCTCATGTGGATCCTGGTAAAGGTGATCAATGCGATCCGTGTTGAGCAAGGAACTTCTCCTTTTGATTCCATGGACTTCGTATCCCTTGGAAATCAAAAGTTCGGCAAGGTAAGCTCCGTCTTGTCCTGTAATTCCTGTAATGAGGGCTTTTTTCACGAATTGGCTTTTGTTTTTGATTTGATAATTGGCGTCAAAGATATGGATTTCTCCTCAAAATAGTGAGTCCGTCGCGACCTGGACTCAGCCAATCAGAACCATAGCAGCGTTAATAACCGTGTTGTGACAAATACCACTTCACCGTTTTCACGATTCCTCCGGCAAAATTTTCCTCTGCCTTCCAATGTAACTCCCGCTCTATTTTCGAAGCATCGATGGCATAACGTTGATCATGACCGGCACGATCCTGAACAAATTTTATTAATTCCTTGTACGACTTCCCATCCGGTCTGGGCTTTTCAATATCCAATATCTCACAAATTGAACGGGCAATTTCATTATTCGTCTTCTCGTTGCGCCCCCCGATATTGTACGTTTGCCCAAACCTGCCATGATGAAAAACATTATCAATGCCTTTACAATGATCCAGAACATATAACCAATCACGAACATTTTTTCCGTCTCCATAAATGGGAATGGGTTTACCGGAAAGGCCATTGCGAATGATGGTCGGAATTAATTTTTCCTCGTGTTGCTTGGGGCCATAATTATTTGAACAATTTGTAGTCAAGACATTCAGGCCATACGTGTGAAAGTAGCTTCTTACCAGCAGGTCGCTGGAGGCTTTGGATGCCGAGTATGGGCTGTTGGGTGCATACGGCGTCTCTTCATTGAATAATCCTTCACTCCCCAATGATCCATATACTTCATCAGTAGAAATATGAAGAAACCGATTTGTCAAATAGCCGGCACCGTATTGAAAAGGAGCCGTTAACCATTTTTTTCGCGCTACATCCAGCAATTGAAATGTGCCGAATACGTTGGTTCTGATGAAGGCTTCGGGACCTGAAATGGAGTTATCAACATGGGACTCCGCGGCAAAATGGACCACTCCAAAAAAATCATATTCATCAAATAAATCTTCAACCAAAGTCCGGTCGCAGATATCACCTTTGATAAAGGTATAGCTTGCATTGCCGCCCATCTCTTTCAAGTTGCCGGGATTGCCCGCATAGGTTAGCACATCCAGGTTTACGACGTGATAGTCGGGATGCTGTTGAAGAAAATAGGGAATGAAGTTAGCGCCAATAAATCCCGCTCCACCAGTCACTAAAATAGTTTTCATCTGAATAATACTAAGATGTTAGAAAATGGTAAAAAACATCTTTCAAAAAAGGAAGCGCCCGGTCCTTGGCAGAAACAATTCTTTTTTCGGGATCAACCTGCCAGTCTATATTCAATTCCGGATCGCCAAAGTGAATCCCACTTTCATGTTCCGGAGAATACGACTCCTCGGTTTTATAAAGCACTTCTGCTGATTCACTGAGCACAGAAAAACCATGCGCAAAACCTTTCGGTACCATCAGTTGCTTACCATTATCTCTTGATAATTCAATAGCATGTACCATTTTATAAGTCTGCTGATTCTTCCTTAGGTCGACGACGATATCCAGTATTTTCCCCTGCAAAACCCTGACCAATTTGGTCTGGGCCTTTGGTTCATTTTGAAAATGTAAACCCCGAATTACGCCAGCCAGGGAGAAAGACTGATTGTCCTGAATAAAATGAATGTCAATACCCGATTCAACAAATCGATTATAGTTGTACGCTTCGCTGAAAAACCCACGCTCGTCCCGATGAACAATGGGTTCAATGATGAGCAAATCTTCAAAATTAGTGCGGGATATTTTCATTACTCCATTTCAATTTTCGACTGAATTTTCTCCTCCGCCACTTTAATTAAATATTGGCCATATTGGTTTTTTGCCAGGGGCTTGGCTAATTCCATCAGTTGAGCTTTGGAAATGTACCCCTTGCGGAATGCGATTTCTTCGAGGCAGGCAATCTTCAACCCCTGGCGTTCTTCAATTGAGCCAACAAAATTAGAGGCCTGTAAAAGAGATTGGTGAGTGCCCGTATCTAACCAGGCCATACCCCGGCCAAGCAATTTTACAGACAATTTCTTTTCGGCCAGATAAAGTCTGTTGAGATCCGTTATCTCCAATTCGCCCCTGACGGAAGGTTTTATTTTTTTTGCTTTCTCCACTACGGTCTTGTCATAGAAATAAAGACCCGTGACAGCGTAGCTTGATTTTGGTTCTTTTGGTTTTTCCTCAATCGACAACACATTGCCCACCGCATCAAATTCCACGACGCCATACCTTTGCGGGTCATTGACATAATATCCAAAAACCAAAGCGCCTTCCTCCAGTGTGCTTGCCTTTTCGGCAATGGCAGAAAAATTATAGCCGTAGAAAATATTATCTCCCAAAATCAAGCAACAGGAAGAGTCGCCAATAAATTTTTCACCGATCAGAAAGGCCTGCGCCAATCCGTCTGGTGATGGCTGCGGCTCATAAGAAATCCTAAGCCCAAGGTGATGACCGTCCCCAAAGAGGTTTTGAAAAAGTGGAAGGTCATGGGGGGTGGAGATGATGAGTATTTCCCGAATATTGGTCAGCATGAGTACGGACAGCGGATAGTATATCATCGGCTTGTCATAAATGGGCAGGATCTGCTTCGAAATGGTCTGGGTCAATGGGTACAAACGCGTTCCAGATCCCCCTGCCAAGATGATTCCTTTCATTACAAACAATTTGGCGCTAAAATAGTGAAATCCTTACGAAGATGGATCTTAGCCCCTGAGCAAATGGGTAAGTTCAATGGAAGGGTGGGCATCGCTAAGGCCAAAGCCACGGCCAGCGAGGATCTCCTGGTAACTTTCTGTGTGCAGGTCACCAAACCCATCGCTGAACTCCACTTCCTTTCCTTGAATTTTCAGTGAACGATAAGTGCGCTTTCCTTTCAATCTTGCCTCTTGCGGAAGGTGCTCTGCGTTGATACTCAAAAACCACGTGATGTTTGCCCGTTCCAGCTTCAAAGTTCCGGATGCGTGGTCGGCTGAAATCTCCCCCAGTTTGCTTTCCTTTACTTTTCCAAATATCCAAAGCAGCATATCAAAAAAATGGATGCCAATGTTGGTGGCAATTCCTCCCGATTTGGATTGATCTCCTTTCCAACTGTGTTGATACCAGGCGCCGCGCGATGTAACATAGTTTAGATCTACTTCAAAAATCTTACTGGTTGCTTCTTTGTCAATTTCCTTTTTCAAATTTTGAATCATCGGGTGCAGTCTCAATTGAAGAATCGTATAAGTCCTTCTCCCTGTTTCCTTTTCAATTTCTGAAAGCGCGTCCAGGTTCCAGGGGTTTAGCACCAATGGCTTTTCACAAATCGCATCCGCCTGATGGCGCAATGCAAAACGAATGTGGGAATCGTGTAAGTAATTTGGAGAACAAATGCTCACATAGTCGATCTTGGTTCCGTTCCTTCTCAACTTATCGATATGTCTGTCAAACCTTTCGAACTCAGTAAAGAAATCAGCCTGCGGAAAATAGGAATCAATTATTCCGACACTGTCAAATTTGTCAAGGGCCGCTACCAGGTTATTGCCCGTATCCTTTATCGCTTGCATGTGGCGTGGTGCGATGTATCCTGCAGCTCCGATTAATGCAAAATTTTTCATGTTCAAAAAATGGTATTTAGAACTTGTTTAAAATATCAACAACGCGATGGACATTTTTTTCGGTGTGAAAATACGAAATCGGAAGACTTAATGTCGTTTGATGAATTTCATCGGAGAGGGGACAATCATATTTATCCAGAATTCCCTGCATGGCGGCCTGGCGATGGGGTGGAACCGGGTAATGGATTTCAGATTCTACCTCATGCTTAAGCAAATACTTCCTGAGTGCATCACGACGGGGATGCCGAATGTTATAAATGTGGTACACATCCTCATAGCCCGATTGCACTACGGGTTTGATAAAATGGTCCTTTAACTGCGTGGTGTAGATTTTCGCCAGCTTTCTTTTGTGGTCATTGATCGCTTCCAAATGAATAAGTTTGATCGTTAAAAATGCCGCTTGGATTTCATCAAGCCTGGAATTGCATCCCACCAAATCATTATAATATTTCTTCTCAGCTCCATAGTTCCTCAACTTTCTAACAATACTGTTCAATTCCTTGCTTTCTGTGGTGAGCGCACCCGCATCACCTAATGCTCCCAGGTTTTTTGTGGGATAGAAACTAAAGGCACCAAAATCTCCAAACGTTCCTGCTTTTCTACTTTTATATTTTGCTCCATGTGACTGTGCGCAATCTTCCACCAACTTCAACCCTCGCCGGCGTGTTATTTCCATAATGGGATCCATGTCGCAGCATTTTCCATAAAGGTGAACCACCATGATGGCGACAGTCTTAGGCGTAATCGCCGCCTCGATTTTTGCCGGATCCAGGTTGTAGGTGTGGATATCGGGCTCCACTAAAACCGGTTTGAGATTGCTATTCAGAACAGAGAGAATGGTGGCAATGTAGGTATTGGAAGGAACAATGACTTCGGATCCGGCCTTAAACGAAAATGATTTCAGCGCAAGGGTGAGTGCATCCAAGCCATTGGCGACCCCGATGGCAAATCCTGATTTGCAATAACGCGCAAACTTTTCTTCAAATTCTGAAACTTGCTTTCCTAAAACAAACGAACCGCTGTTACTGACTTTCGAAAACTGCCTTGCATAAGCCTCCATAAAGGGCTTGTTGAGCTTGTATAAGTTTTCGTATTCTATCATGCGCATTGATTATGGCGGGTTTAACAGCCGCATCCGGTGACTTCATCATCAACTCATCTTGGCGACTACTCCTCCTTTTAAAGAATATTTTCCAGCGCTTTCAGGGCAAATTGCCTGACCGGAGGTATCAAACTTAAGTCGATGTCCGTATTCACTCATCCATCCGGTTTGTCGCGCTGGATTTCCCATCACCAGAGCATAAGGAAGAACTGCCTTTGTTACGACGGCACCGGCGCCGATAAAAGCAAACTCACCAATTTCATGACCGCATACAATTGTAGCATTGGCGCCAATGCTTGCCCCACGTTTCACCAGCGTGCGGGCATACTGATTCTTTCGGTTTATTGCACTGCGCGGATTGGTTACGTTGGTAAATACGACTGAAGGTCCGATGAACACATCGTCTTCGCAGATGACACCTGTATAGAGCGAAACATTATTTTGCACTTTTACATTTCGTCCGATCACCACGTCCGGAGAAATCACCACATTCTGCCCGATGTTGCAGTTTTCCCCGATCTTGCAATTGGGCATGATGTGTGAAAAGTGCCATATTTTGGTGCCCGCCCCAATCTCACAGCCCGCATCAATCACGGCCGTTTCATGCGCAAAATAATTATTCCCTTTCACCTGTTAATAATTTTATTTTACCATCCTATGCAGCCGTCCGGTCTATTAATGTACGTCGGTGCAGTCTAATCTGGCCATTTCATGAACCTGTATACCTCCGGATGGTTTCGCAAATGTACGACAATTGTTCATCGCTCATTTCTGTGTGAATCGGCAAGGAGAGCACACATCGGGAGAGCGCTTCGCTCACCGGAAAAGAACCCGCCCCGATTCCATCGGTCTTAAATGCTTTCTGAAAATGCAGCGGCAGTGGATAATAAACCATCGATGGAACGGCATTGGCCTCCAGAAAATTTTTGAAATGCTCCCGGTTGATTCCTTTCAAACGCAATGTGTATTGATGAAAAACGTGGGTTGAGTAGGGCGCGCGATATGGCCTTTCGAGAAAAGAAATTCCGCTTAACCCCCGATCATAAAATCCGGCAACTGCATTCCGTTTTTGTTCGTACTCCTGAAGGTGGTTAAGTTTCACCGAGAGAATCGCAGCTTGCACTGTGTCCAACCGACTGTTGACTCCAATTACATCGTGGTAGTACTTTACCCGTTGTCCGTGATTGGCAATCATCCGCATGGTGTGAGCAAGGGTTTCATCATTGGTGACCAGTGCGCCCCCATCACCATAGCATCCCAGGTTTTTTGAAGGGAAAAAAGACGTGCATCCCACCGTGCCCAGGGTTCCCACTTTCTTCGAAGTACCATCTGCAAATGAGTAAACTGCACCAATCGCCTGAGCAAAATCCTCCATCACGCGGAGGTTAAACTTTTTTGCTGTCGCCAACAGCGGTTCCATTTCGGCACTTTGTCCAAAAAGATGGACAGGTACAATTGCTACCGTTTTGGCGCTAATTTTATTCTCAAGCTGATGCGTATCGATATTAAATGTTTTCTCATCAACATCAATAAAAACAGGTTTAAGACCGAGCAGGGCAATTACTTCGGCGGTCGCAACATACGTAAATGCCGGCAGGATAATTTCATCTCCCCGCTTGAAGCCCAACGACATCATGGCGATCTGAAGCGCATCGGTCCCATTTCCGCAAGTGATTACATGCGATCCGCTATAAAAAGCGGAGAATGCTTTCTCAAATTCCTTTACCTGAGGGCCCTGAATAAATGCAGTGGAATTCAAAACAGACTGAATGGCCTGATCAATCTCCGGTTTGATGCGTAGATACTGACTGTGCAAATCAACCATGCTGATTTTTTGCATCGTCCTGGCTATTGGATGTGAGAAATCTTCTTTTGCCAGTTCCAGGAATGAAGTAGCCCTTCTTCTATCGTAAACTTTGTTTTCCAACCTAGCTTGCGGAAGGCTTTGTTCGGATTGGCATAGGTTTTTTCAACATCGCCAGATCGCCTCGGACCAATTTCATAGGGAAGTGACACCTCCGTTACTTCAATAAATTTTTCCACCAATTGCAACACCGATACGCCTTCACCGGAGCCAAGATTAAAAACTTCATAGGAATCCAATCCATCACCTGAAAGCATTTTGCTCAGCGCGATGACATGCGCTTTGGCCAGATCAACAATATGAATAAAATCCCGGAGACACGTCCCGTCGGGTGTAGAATAATCATTTCCGAAAATGATCAGTTTTTTGCGAATGCCCGCCGCGGTTTGAGTAATAAAGGGTACCAGATTTCCGGGCACATCCAAAGGAAGTTCACCCATGATTGCACTGGGGTGGGCCCCCACAGGATTGAAATAGCGCAACGAAATCACACGCAATTCCTTGTTTGCCAGGACAGCGTCTTCCAAAATCCGTTCGCACATTTGTTTGGTGGCCCCGTAGGGCGACTCTGCCCGTTTGAAAGGAGCTTGCTCATCAACGGGAATAAAATCCGGCTGGCCATATACGGTGCAGGAAGAGGAGAAAATAAGGTTGTGAATCTTTTCTTCGTTCATGATCTCCAGTAAAGCAATCAGTGAACCGATATTATTTTCGTAATATTTCAACGGTTGTTCCGCCGATTCGCCCACGGATTTATAAGCGGCAAAGTGCATGACCGCTTCAATCCCTGGCTCTTGCGCAAATACCTTCCTCAAAAAAAACCGGTCAGAACAATCTCCCTCATAAAACCGGGGTTGGGTTTTGGTAATTTCCGTTATCCCAGAAAGCAGCGTCCGGTCTGATTTAGAAAAATTATCAATGATGACCGGTGAGTATCCTTGCTGAATCAGTTCAACAGACGTGTGTGCGCCAATGTAGCCGGCGCCCCCGGTCACGAGTACTTTTTTTGAATGAATCATAGCCTTGCGGTGATCAGCGATTTATCCAAAAAGCCTTTTACATCATACACCACGGTTTTCGCATCGCGTATTCTGGCCCAATCCAATGAAATAAATTCCGAGTGACCGACCGCCAGAACAATTGCATGATATTTTTGTTTCAATTCAGATATCAGAACCAAACCATATTCATGGACAACTTCCTTTGGGTCGGCATGGGGATCATAAATGTCTACCATCGCACCAAAGCTTTGCAGTTCGCGCACCACATCCACCACTTTGCTGTTGCGGATGTCCGGGCAATTTTCTTTGAACGTAAGTCCCAGCATCAGAATTTTCCCCTTGTGAATTGGCAACTCATTTTGGGCCATTAATTTAATGACCGCATTGGCGATATAGATCGCCATGTTATCATTGATTCTGCGACCCGACAAAATTACTTCAGGGTGATAACCCAGACTTTCCGCTTTGTACGTCAGATAATAAGGATCCACACCGATGCAATGACCACCTACCAGGCCGGGTTTAAATCCAAGGAAATTCCACTTCGTACCCGCTGCCTCCAATACTTCGTGTGTATCAATTCCAATGCGTTCAAAAATCATTGCCAGCTCGTTAACAAACGCAATGTTCACATCGCGTTGTGAGTTTTCAATCACCTTGGCTGCCTCGGCCACCTTCAACGAAGACGCCTTGTGCGTGCCCGCGGTGATTATTTTTTTATATAATTGATCCACTTTTTCCGCCACTCCAGGTGTACTTCCGCTGGTCACTTTTTTGATGGTCGTTACGCGGTGGAGTTTGTCTCCGGGATTGATGCGTTCGGGAGAATATCCACAGAAAAAATCCTGATTAAACTTCAATCCACTGACCTTCTCCAGAACCGGAACACAAACTTCTTCCGTACAGCCCGGATAAACCGTAGATTCGTATATAACGATGTCGCCTTTCTTCAACACGCCCCCTACCGTTCTGCTGGCGCTTTCCAGGGGCCGAAGATCCGGCGTCTTAAACTCATCCACGGGCGTGGGCACGGTGACAATAAAATAATTTGCTTGCCGGATATCGTCAACAGAAGCAGTGAATTTTAATTGCTTTGATTTCCTCAGTTCCTCGGGTTCAACTTCCAGGGTGCGATCGCGTCCATCCTTTAATTCACGTATGCGTTCAAGATGGATGTCAAAGCCAATGGTGTCCATTACTTTCCCAAATTCCACAGCCAGCGGCAAGCCGACGTAACCAAGACCGATGATTGCTATTTTGTCCATTAGTTGATGTGATAATATTCCTTGTACCAGTTCACAAATTTACCGATTCCCTCTTCAATGGGCGTGCTGGGTCTGAATCCGATTTCATTTTCCAAATCAGCAATGTCAGCATAGGTTTCATTTACATCCCCATCCTGCAACGGTAGAAAATTCTTCATCGCTTTCTTTCCCAGTTTTTCTTCGAGCACCTCAATGAAGCGCAGAAGTTCAACTGGCTTATTATTTCCGATATTATAAATGCGATAGGGCGCAAAGCTCGAGGCTGGATCTGGGTGGTGTGCATCCCAACCTTGGTTCCCTTGCGGAATAGTCGGCATGAGTTTTTCAATTCCTTCTACAATATCATCTACATAGGTAAAGTCGCGTTTCATCTTCCCAAAATTATAAACGTCAATGGGTTGATTTCCAAGAATGGCTTTGGTGAAAATAAATAATGCCATGTCGGGCCGGCCAAATGGACCGTAGACCGTAAAGAATCGCAAGCCTGTCGTAGGCAAATGATATAAATTAGAATAAGCATGCGCCATCAATTCATTTGCTTTCTTGGTAGCCGCATACAAGGCAAGGGGATGGTCCGCATTATCATGCACTGAGAAAGGCATGGCTGCATTCGCCCCATAAACTGAACTGGAAGACGCATAGATAAAATGTTCGGGTGGGCGATGCCGGCAGGCTTCCAAAACATTGAGAAAACCATGCAAATTACTTTCCAGATAAGCGTAAGGGTGGGTTACAGAATACCGCACGCCCGCCTGGGCCGCCAGGTTAATAACGAATTTAAAGTGATGCTGAACGAACAAACGGTCCAATGCGGTTTTGTCAGTCAGGTCAATTTTGTAAAATGAAAAATTGGAATACGTGGAGAGTATCTTCAGGCGCGCTTCTTTCAGTCCAATATCATAATACTCATTGACCGCATCTAATCCCACCACCTGATGGCCGACCTCACACAGTCTTTTGGATAGATGAAATCCAATAAAACCCGCTGAACCGGTGACCAATATGGATGCCTGAGTCATTTCGTGTTGATTAAAAAAGCGGTTGCAAAAGTAGCATTTTTAACCCAATTGCCGTTTCATTTAGTATAATTGCATTGCCAAAAGTTATTGTATGCAGACTTCCCAGCCCAACTCTGATGAAATTGATCTTTTGCACTTACTGGCGAACCTGACCCGATTTCTCGTCAAAAATTGGCAGCGCATCGTACTGAGCATAGGAAGTTGCGTCGCCATTTCATGGATTTATTGCCTGTACACACCCAAGGTATATGCCAGTGCGATGACGGTTCAGTCAAGATTCCTTCCTGAGTCCTACGCATCTCAAGTTATAATGGGCCTCCAAAAACAGATTGTTGAAGACGCTGACAGCGTTGTGGCTTCAAAACTTAACCTCACCCCGTCTGAAGCTTCACTTATTGAAAAAATCAGCGTGACCTCTCCATTCAAGGAGAAAATAAGTATGCCGGAGGAAGATAGAATCGTGTTTCAGTTTTCGGTTGAAACCCTGGATCCAAGTATTTTGCCAAAACTGCAATCAGGTTTGATTTTCTTTTTTGAAAATCTCGAATATGTAAAATTGAGAGTTACTGAAAAAAAGAAAAACTACCAGAACGTCATCGCCAGAATTGAACACGAAATTAGCCGGGTAGACAGCTTTCCGCGGGCCATCGAAAGCGGAAGTTTAATGCCATCAACGTCAAATTCGGTGATCTTCGATCCATCAACAATGAGCGTGTTCATGACAAAAGAGCGAAATAATGCGCTCGAAAACCTGGCCCTGACACTAGGTGGGATTGAGGTAATTCAGGGTTTCACCCCCTCAAAGATCCCTATTAGACCCAAATTTTCTTTCATTATTGCCTACGGATTTTCAAGCGGCATCCTTTTGGCCATTATACTGCTTGGATTCAAATCTGTGAAACAGCTTTTAAAAAAATACCCGGTTTGATTCACATTAATATTTTTGTTTTACTGCGAAAAGAATTTTCATTGGAACTCCGGCGTAAATCGGTGCTTTCTGGTTTGTTGTTATATCTTTTTAGTACGGTCTTTTTATGCTACCTCACTTTTCGGTTAAGGCAAAACCTGATCACACCTTTGGTATGGAGTGCACTGTTCTGGATCACCATTTTATTTACTGCCGTAAATACGATCGCCAAAAGTTTTATCGGGGAAAGAAAAGGAAGGGACACTTATTACTACTCGATTGCCAGCCCTGCTTCGATCATCATTTCAAAGACTATTTATAACTTCTTGTTATGTTCACTGCTGTCTTTTGCCGGCTTGATGATGTTCACCCTTTTTCTGGACAATCCGATTATAGATCAATTTCTGTTCTCCCTCGTCATTATTCTGACTTCAATGGGTTTTGCGTCGTCCTTGACCTTGCTGTCCAGCATTGCTTCCAAAACCAGTAACAGTAACATATTGATGTCCGTACTCAGTTTTCCTGTGGTGATTTCCATTTTATTGCTCGCGGTCAAAGTCACCAAAAACTGTCTCGACGGTCTGGACCGCTCCGTCAGCTGGGATGGAATATTCATTTTGGTGGCAATAAATTGTCTCGTCTCTGCTGTGTCGTACCTGCTCTTCCCGTATATTTGGCGCAGTTGAAATACGGCTTGCGGCCGATAATCATTTTGCTCCGCCCTAACGCCGTCACAATTGTAAAATGAAAAAACGCTGGTGGAAAATTGCGGCCGTTATCCTGCTGGTATATACCATCATAGGTGGTCTGCTGCTGGATGTTCCCCGTCTTGCCATTGTCAACGAGACAATCCGGGCGCTTTATTTTCATGTGCCGATGTGGCTTGTCATGGTTGTCCTGTTTCTGCTTTCAACTGTTTATTCCATCCGGTATTTAAGAAACCCTTCTTTTGAAAATGATACTTACGCTCTGGAGTTTGCCAACACAGGAGTAATTTTTGGCCTGATGGGAATCTTCACAGGAATGATCTGGGCCAACTACACGTGGGGTTCTCCCTGGCACGGAGATCCAAAGCAAAATGGGGCGGCCATTACGCTGCTGGTTTATCTTGCGTATTTTGTTTTACGCGGTTCTGTCGAGAATGAAGAACAGCGCGCGCGCCTTAGCGCGGTGTACAACATCTTTGCCTTTGCCGCCATGATCCCACTGATTTTTATCATCCCCCGATTGCAGGATTCGATGCATCCTGGCAGTGGCGGCAATCCAGGCTTCAATATGTACGATCTCGACAGTAACATGAGAAAAGTACTTTACCCTGCTTTTATTGGCTGGATTTTATTGGGAGGATGGATCGCGACCGTACGCATCCGCATCAGAATCGTTGACGAGAAAATTAAAGAACTGGAAGATGAAACTCATTAGAATGGTTTTTGTGGTCTTACTCACCTTCGCCGGCTACGCTTCACCAGCACAGGCGCAAGTGGAAATGGCCGATACATTGCGGTCAGAAGGAAAAATTTATGTTGTCGTTGCAATCCTTTTGGTCATTTTTATCGGAATTATTTATTACCTCATCACCATTGACCGGAAAGTGTCCCGTCTGGAAAATAAATTTCCTGGTAAAAAGGCCTGATTCCTGATTTCAATCATACTTTTGGTCCTGAAATTTCATTTTTTTGAAGTAACTTTAAAGCCTGCTTATTTCAAGCGTTACGAATTAGTTCTTTATAATTTTTTGTCATGAAAACCTCACACATTATCGCGGTTATCATCATCGCCGCGGCCATAGGTGTCATCATCAGTACAACAGGAGATGCCAGCACCTATATGAATTTTGGCCAGGCTTATCAAATGGCCTCCACTGGAAACAAGACCACCATCCACGTGGTGGGTGAATTGAAAAAAGATAAAGACGGCACCGTTGTTGGATTAGAAAAAAGTGATGATCGATTGTCGTTTTCATTTGTGATGGTCGATGATCACCAAAAGGAACAAAAAGTGTTGTACAATGAGCCCATGCCTCCCGATTTTTTGCGCTCCGAAAAAGTGGTTGTCGTCGGCAGCTATCACGGTAATGATTTTGTCGCAACCAAAATTTTGTTGAAGTGCCCCTCTAAATACCAGGTTCAAAAATTGAATGCTGGAGTATGAAACAGTTGGGCTTGCCGATCTACTGCTCAATCAGCGAAATCAAGGAATCAGTTCAGTCAGTGATTAATTATCAGTGAAATCTCCGAGTCAGCTTAATATGTGATCATGCATTATTTCATCGGCGACCTGGGTCACCTTTTTGTTTTAACTTCCTTTGTCACCTCCCTGGCGTCCGCCCTGGCATACCTTAAGGCCAACGCTTGTCGGGACCTTATTCAAAAGAATAAATGGCTTCAGAATGCCCGAGTAGGCTTTTACCTCCACAGTGCTGCGGTAATCGGCATTGTCATTTCACTGTTCACCATCATCTATCAGCACTATTTTGAATACCATTACGCTTATGCCCACTCATCGCTGCATTTGCCCGGACAATATATGATCTCTTGTTTTTGGGAAGGTCAGGAAGGAAGTTTTTTACTTTGGATGTTTTGGCAAGCATTGTTGGGTTTGATTCTGATCCGCACACAACGCGCCTGGGAAGCTCCACTCATGGTCGTATTTGCTTTTGTCCAGGCTTTTCTTGCTTCTATGATCCTGGGTATTGTCATTCCATGGATCAACATCAAGTTGGGAAGTTCACCCTTCATTCTGCTTCGCGATGCGATGGCCGATCCCATATTTAAGCTACAGCCAGATTTTATCCCTAAAGACGGAAACGGTCTCAACCCACTACTTCAGAACTATTGGATGGTGATTCACCCACCGACCCTTTTCCTCGGATTTGCCCTGACACTTGTACCCTTCGCTTTTTGCATTGCCGGGCTTTGGCAAAGAAAATATACAGAATGGGTAAGTTATGCTTTACCCTGGTCCTTGTTGGGTGGTGCAATATTGGGAATAGGCATTCTGATGGGCGGGTATTGGGCCTATGAAACGCTCAGCTTTGGTGGCTATTGGAACTGGGACCCTGTTGAAAATGCAGTGTACGTCCCATGGTTAGTTCAAATCGCCTCAATCCATACGCTGTTCACCTACAAAAACAAAAAGACGGGTCTGCAAAGCTCTGTCGTTTTGGTAATTACCGTTTTCGTGCTGATCCTCTATTCCACTTTTCTTACCCGCAGCGGCATTTTGGGCGATGCCTCGGTTCACTCCTTTACCGATCTTGGTCTTTCCGGTCAACTCTTGATTTACCTTTTATTTTTTACCGTAGGTGCTGTGCTCTTGGTATCGATGCGGTGGAAAGAAATTCCTTCTTTGGAAAAAGAGATCTCTCCCTATTCCGGCGAATTTTGGGTATTCCTTGGGGCCACTACACTTTGCCTGATGGGTTTTCAGGTATTGATTCCTACTTCTTTCCCCGTAATCAACAAGGTGGCAGGATTCTTCGGAGTCTCTTCAACCATGGCTGTTCCGGGAAATCAGCTGGCGTATTACTCCCGGTTTCAAATCTGGTTCGGCGTAGTCGTAGCACTCGTCTCCGGCACAGGTCAGTTTTTTTGGTGGCACAAACTGGATTCAAAAAATATAAAAAATGAAATCACCATCCCTGTATTAATAACACTGGTCCTATGGGTTGTATTGATCAGCATTGGGCGCATTACCAACCCGGCTTACATGGCCCTTGCCTTGGCGGGAATATACATCGTGGTCTCCAATTTGAAAGTCCTGATCAATGTAGCAAAAATAAGTCCGCGGCTGTCCGGTGGAGCGATAGCGCATGTCGGGATTGGCATGGTGCTAATTGGCATTCTCTTTTCGTCAGGCTATTCAAAAATAGTCTCATTAAATAATACAGGATTGGTTTACATCAAGGAAGCGGGCACGGAATTTAACCGGGATAATCTTTTGCTTTTTCTCAATGAGAAACGATCCATGGCCGATTATGACATTGAATATCTTGGAGAACGTCTAGAACCCCGCCATAAATCGGGTTACATCAGAAAAAGCGACATCGAGCCAACTGGGGATCCTTACCGGGTTGTGGCAAAAAGAGATATTCTCTTCGAGGGAAAAAAGTTGTACAACGCCAAAGATACTTTTGAGATTTATCCGGAAAATACCTTTTATGAAATTGAATTGAGAAAGAACGCCAAGGTGGCGGCAACGCTTTTCCCACGCATTCAGATCAACCCGGCCATGGGAGGCTTTATAGCATCACCGGATATCCGTCGGAATATTTCAAGTGACTTATACACACACGTTTCGGCGCCCATGGATGCCAACGCAACGGTGGATTGGCGCAAACCGGAAGAAGTAAAGGTAACCATCGGCCAGCAATTTTACATCAATGACTACGTTGCCATACTGGAAGAAGTAAAACGTCTCGACCATCTACCCGGTGTGGATTTGGTGGGCGAAGATGTGGCCGTACAAGCGCGTATCAAAGTGGAGGGCGAGCATGATGTCTTCTATGCCGAACCAATCTTCATGATTAAAGATCGCACCCACGTCGGCCGGATCCCTTCTGAAGTGAATGATCTTGGAATCCGCGTTACCTTGCTCAACATTCACCCCGATACAAAAGAGTTTTCGCTCTCTCTCGAAACGCGTCAAAAAGACTGGGTGATTATTAAAGCACTGGAAAAGCCCTTCATTAACCTGCTGTGGCTTGGCACCGGGGTCCTTATGACCGGATTTATTATGGCGATGAGAAGAAGATTTAAGGACCTGAAGAATAACGGATAATGATGAGTGAATGGAAGGCCTGTTCGCAACCGTTACACCTGCATCATTTTTCCAATAATCCCATCCACAGTAACTCCCTCGGCTTCTGCTTTGAAGTTGCGCACGATGCGGTGACGTAATACCGGCCTGGCTACTGCCATCACATCTTCAATATCGGGTGAGTATTTGCCATTGAGTAGCGCGTTGCACTTGGCCCCCAAAACAAGGAACTGCGAAGCACGCGGGCCTGCGCCCCATTCAAGAAATTCATTAGCCGATGCTGAACCATTTATCGTTGGCCGTGTCCGGTGGATAAGTTTTACTGCATACTCAACCACATTGTCAGCAATAGGGACCCTACGCACCAGATGTTGAAAGGCGATAATCTCTTCCCCGGTCAGGACTTTGTTCACTTTTCGGATGTCATCTGCAGTAGTGTTTTTTACGATGTCGACTTCTTGTTCGTAGGTGGGGTAATCAAGGAGGATGTTAAACATAAAACGGTCCAGTTGGGCTTCCGGAAGGGGATAAGTACCCTCCTGCTCTATTGGATTTTGGGTGGCCAAAACAAAGAACGGCCGTGGCAATTCATAACGATTTCCGGCAATGGTCACTGCATATTCCTGCATGGACTCAAGCAACGCGGCTTGTGTCTTGGGTGGTGTGCGATTGATTTCGTCTGCCAGTACGATGTTGGCAAACACAGGACCTTTTACAAATTGAAAATTGCGTTCTTTATCCATCGTCTCCGCTCCAACAATGTCGGAAGGCATCAGATCGGGAGTGAATTGAATCCGTTTGAATTGCAAGTCGAGTGAGGTGGCAATCGTTTGTACAAGCAAAGTCTTGGCCAGCCCGGGCACCCCGACGAGCAGAGAATGCCCCTGGCAAAAAATCCCAGTTAGCAGCAGTTTTACCACGTCATCCTGACCAATGACCACCTTCGCAATTTCACTCTTCAGATTCAGATAAGCCTGCGCCAGTGCGTCCGCTGCTTCAACATCACTCGAAAAACTTTTTCCCATGGATTGAATTTTACGTTTTATTCCAAAATTCGGCAACCGTTATACAACGGGTCAATATTGATGAACACATCCGTACGCGCCTTTTTAAACCATTTCTCCATGACAATATCTTTCTTTTCGGCCGTTGCCGCAGATTGGATCCGGAACCAGTCATCTTTGAGGTTGGCCTGATGTGGTGGAATCTTGCTTCGGAAATAGAGGAGGCGAAACGCAGATTTTCCATCATCCATACGGTACGCCAAAGGTTTTGAAATTTTTCCCACTTTCATGGTGTCGATGGCCAGGTAGATAACCGGATCAATTTCACGCAGGGATATTTTGGTCCCCCCCTCCGCATCTGCAAAAAAACCGCCGCGTTCTTTAGTTGTTTTGTCATCGGACAATTCCTTGGCGGCCAGTTCAAATTTAAGACTATCCTTTATAATCTTTTTGCGAAGGCTGTCCAGGTATTTTTCTGCACGAAGGTTATCTGCCGGTGACGGAGTGGAGTTTAGCAGGATGTGACGCGAATTGTATTCATTACCCCTCCGGTCAATCAGTTGAAGTATATGAAATCCAAAAGGAGACTCAAAGGGTTGTGAAATTTCTCCTTCACGCATTTTGAATGCCATGGCCTCATATTGCGGCACCATCGCACCGCGTCCCACATACCCCATTTCACCCGCATTGCTTTGCGCACTCGGGTCGTTTGAATATTTCTTGGCGAGAACATCAAAATTTGCGCCGGCAATTATTTGTTGTCGCAAATCCGATAGTTTTTTTTTCGTTTCCTCTTTCTGCGATTCACTGATTTTAGCAATCTTGACAATTTGTCCCACCTCTACATCAGAGGAATAAAAAGGCAAACTGTCGATCGGTATTCTGTTATAGAATTTCTTCACATCGGAGGGCGTAATGGTAAGGCCCTTGGTGATCTTTTCTGACATCTCACGGCCTAACATCTGCTCCCGGACTTGTCCCCGCAGCTCCACTTTAATTTCAGCCAGACTTTTATTGTACAATCTTTCCAGTTGCTCAGGGGAATTTCCTGAATTCTGCAAGATCATGGCCATGCGCTGTTCGGTGTTGGCATCTACTTCAGTGTCCGTCACGAGGAGCGAGTCAATCTCGGCTTTGGCAACCAGCAGCTTATTAACAATTAGGCGATTCAGCAAATCACATTTTGCCTTTTCGGATGGCGCATTGCCTTCGGTCAGATAATTCTGATAAGCGCCCTCCAAATCGGACTTGAGCACAATCAAATTATCTACTTTGACAATGATCTTGTCGGCCACAAAACCTCTGTTTTCCTGAGCCCAGGCAGCCGAAGAAAGCAAAATCAGGAGGATTGTCGCCCCCTTATCGGTCAAAAACCTCAAAATCTTTCCGCTTCGATGCGTTTTCATAAACTTCCTCTTCCAATTTTCGCGCAAGTTCTACTTTTCTTTTGTTTAAAATAATGTTTTTGATGTCTCCCCTCACAAACTCCACCGGAGAGACATTATCTGAAATTTTATAGGCTTCTATTTTAAGAAAGTACAGGAATTCGTTATCCGTTGTTTCATAGTAATTATAACTCTTCAAAAACTGAATTTTGTTAGGAATTTCCGCCAGCGGCGAATTAACTACCAGTTTGTCAAACTCCATCCATGAAGAATCATACAAATGGTACACAGAAGAAAAACTCAGGCAATACGACTTGAGCTCATTCTTATCTTTTTCTTTCTGCGAAAAGATAAGGTCTTTCACACGGTTGGTTCGGGGCGCTCCTTTTGGCACTTTCAGGTAAGTTCCTTGAATAATATTCTGCTTAAGAATAAAATTGTCCTGGTGCTCCTGATAATATTTCTGGACTTCATTTTCCGAAATGCTGTCCTGGAGATGCTGCTTGATGTAGAAATTCTGAAATTCAAAGCCAATCAGGCTATAGCGATAATCCAGAACCTTGCGTTGCATCGCGGCTTCATCGATGTGGATTGTCTTCATGGCTTCACTGATCAACAATTGCTTACGAATCCAGTTGTTAATATACGCAGTAACCCTTCCCGCGCTGTCCTCTTTGGAGATTTCACTGGTGGCGATACCCACCAACTCATCCTGATATAAATAAGTTGTGTTTACACGGGCTACCGCCTTCCGCCCTCCTTCGCCTTCTGACACGCCAGTCTTCATCCGGATGAGATCGCAACCCGAGAAAAGAAAGCAAACTGCAAAAACACAGGCCAGAGCGGATAATCGCTTGTGATCCTGATCCATCTCTTTTTGCTTCTTTGACAAAATCATTTCTTTAACCCTGCTATAACGGCCAGTTTCACTTTTTTATTGATATGTACAGGATATTTTTGACGCAAACGACGCAGCCAGTCCTTTTCGAGAAAATCCTGATATGCTGAAATAATCCCTGCCCTCGCTTCCTCAAAACTTTTATTTCCCGGAGGTATCAGCCTAATCACCTCAACCAAATAATAGTTCCCATTAATTTCCGTCTCTTGCAATCCTGGAATCCAATTAATTTTGTCGATAATATGACTTTCTGATCTTTCGTATGCCTTTCCGTTGGTCACCGATTTGAATTTCTTCAAGTCAGCATCTTTCAACGTATCTCCTGACTCAATTTTATTTTTTATCTCCGCAAGAAAACCTTTGTCTGTGGTTGCAAAAATTCGTGCTTCAATCCGATTGCCCGCTTTAAAACCATCCAGGTGATCGTGGTAATACTTCCGTTGTCCCGTTGAATCCTCGGAAGCCTTATTCCACACTTCTTTTTCCATGATCTCAAACAATAATATCCCTTCTTTGTACTCATTCAATAGCATTCTATAATCGGGGTTGCTGGTCAACAACTTTTTTTCCTCATCTTCATTCACCCTTTCCTCAACAAACCGATCATAGAGTTGCTTCATATAGGCATTGGGTGAAAGACTGCTTTTTGCCGAGACTCCTGCCACGTAAGAAAAAAAATCGCGGACAGGGATTTTTTCAGCGCGAAAGGCAATAAGTGTTTTTCCCAGCAACGAATCCTGTCCTGTGTGCTGCCACTTCCCTTTTACCAGGGAGGAATCGGCCAACCTAAAGATCTGAGCCCTCCGGTTGATTTCTTCGGTGAAGCCCAGTTCCTTTTTTCTCTTTTCCAAAGAAGCGGATTTGGAAACGGATAAGCGTTCGTCGCGAGCAACTTTGCGCTTAAGTGCAGTTTCCATCTCGTTGAAAGGCTGTAAAGGAATTTTTTTCTCCAAACGGATGATATGCCAGCCGATGTTGGATTGAAACGGATCCGAAAAATCGCCAGGTGTTTTGAGGAAAAATGCCATTTGTTCAAACTCCGGCACAGAAGACAGTGCTCCAACACCAAAAGGTTTTAGCCTTCCGCCCGTATTTTTTGTATTGGTGTCTTCCGAATATTCCTTACACAACTCATCCCATTTGCGACCTCCTTTAAGCTGATCATAAATTTCAAAAATGGTGTTTTTGATTTTTACTTCATTGCCCTTGCTGTTCCGCAGCAGAATATGAGAAACCTCTACTTCGCCCTGCGCGGGTCGGCGGTCGAGCACTTTGATAATGTGATATCCAAATCGCGTGCGGATAATGGGCGATAACTCGCCCACTTTGGTTTTGTAAGCTGCCTCTTCAAAAGGATAGACCATTTGCAAGGCTGAAAAATATCCCAAACTCCCGCTGTTCACTTTAGCGGATGGATCATCTGAAAATTCCTTTGCCAGTTTTTCAAAATCCTCGCCGTGTTCTGCCCGATTGCGCAATCCTTCAATCTTATAATAGGCCGTCAACGTATCTGCAGGGATGGCGTCCAGCTTGACCATGATCAATAAATGGGCGGCCTTGACTTCCTCGGTTAGTCGATCATAGGCTTCTTTCGTTAGCCGGTCCAGGTCATCAGCGCCAGCACGATACGGCTTCTTCAGCTCTTCTTTGTAGGTATTGAATTCTTTAATAAAAGCCCTTGTGGTATCCAGTCCTCGCTTTTTTGCCTCCGCAATTTTTAATTTAAAATTAATAAACAATTCGAGGTATTCATTGATTTTTCCCTCTGAAAAATCCTCCGATTTAAGGTGATTTTTTTTGTAGAGATAAGTGAATTCGTCGGCATAGACGGACCAATCCTTGATCGAGAAAAGGACCTGGGTCGTGGGTAAAACTTCGTTCTTTTGAGCCTGGGCAAGCCCGCAAAGCAAAATCAACACAATAATAATTCCGAAACGCATGATCATGTAGTTCGTAAAGCCTGCAAAATAAAGCTTTTTTGGGGAGTTGGTAGTGATGTTAGATTAGTTGACCCGTTTTGTAAGCCGGCACACGTTTTTGTCACCCCGGTGCAAATACTCTACGTTGTCCATAATGGATTTTACTAAACGTATGCCCAGGCCTCCTTTTCGTTTTTCATGGACCAAATTGTCCAGCTCCGGTTCGCGGAATTGATTGATATCAAACATACTTCCATCGTCGATAATTTCAAAAATCAAGTTACCCTTTTTAGGTATGCTAATGTGCAAATGCAGCTCATGTTCTGGGTTGCATTGATGTGCGTGGATCATCAGGTTTGAACACATTTCGTCTATCGCCAGCACAATGTCATTCATCATCACATCGGACACACCATGGCCCTTCAGTGACTGACGTATAAAGTCACGAATGCCTTTCAAATTGTTCAGGCTACAGCCGATATTAAACTGATAATTCATTGATTCGTTTCTTTGCCTCAAGTCTATTGTCACAAATTTGCAAGAGCTCTGCCAGACCTAAAATGGCAAAAGTATTGGCCACTTTCTCTTTCAGTGAAAACAAGACCATGTGAATCCCCTTATCCCTGAATTCTTCGATGTAAGACATAAAGACACCCAGGCCCGCCGAAGAGATGTATTCCAGCGCGCTACAGTCCACCAGGATTTTCCGAAACCCTTCACCGACGCTTTTGGCAATGGTTAAATCCAGTTCAATCGAGGAACTGGCGTCAATTTCTCCGATTATGGCCAGGACGTCGATTCCTTCTTCCTGTAGTCGTTTGATGTGCACCATGTATTTTTAAACGATTTATGTTTTTTTATGTTCGCAACGCTACCGGAACTTGACAATCATGGTGGTATAGTCGTCATTGATTTCCTTCGACCCCGAGAATTCATACAACTGGTTAATCAAGTGTTCCTGTATTTCCTTCGACGTGCGGTCACTGACCTCCACCAATGACTGCAGCAACCTTTCCGATCCATATTCTTCACCCTTTGCATTCTTTGCTTCCGTGATCCCATCCGTGTAAAGCACCATGATGTCACCCCATGAATAGGCAAGTTCGTTCGTCTCCACGTGGTTACAATAATCCTTGCTCTTGATCATGCCCAAGGCCTTGCCCTTATCCTTCAAATAGCCTGCAGTATTGTTTTGTCTTCCGTAATACAATACTGGGCAATGACCTGCGCGAGCGTAAAAAATCTTCTTCAGCCGCGAGTTGACTACAAAATAGGTCGCGGAAATAAATGACCCTCGTTCCAGGCAAAACACAAGGGCCTGGTTGGCACGGACCATAAACTCTTTTGGGTCCAGTTCCTGTTGAGCAAGGCTATGAAAAATTCCTTTCATCTGTGACATGTGGAAGGCCGCTGTTGTTCCTTTGCCCGAAACATCGGCAATGATCATCGCAACCTGGTGATCATTGACGCGAATGGTGTCGTAGTAATCCCCACCTACCTCATCTGCCGATTCCGAAAAGGCGACAATCTCAAAATCAGGATCATGCTCTAGCTTTTCAGGCAATAAACTTTTCTGCACATTCTTCGCGATCTTGAGTTCTTCCTTGTAGCGTTCATTTTGAAAAGCTTCTTCCATCAAACGGAAGTTTTCAATGGAAATACTGGCCTGATTGGCGAATGCCGAGACAATCCGCGTCATTTCTTTATTAAATCCCTCCGGAAGTTCCTTCAACAAGGCGAGGGAACCAATGGTTTCTCCTTTCACCAGAATAGGGAACGCCAGGATTGACCTATACCGCGAACCTTTTATTAAACTCAAATGCTTGGAGAGATTCCTCGTTTTGTCACTACTCTGGTCGAAAACGCCGTTGATATGATGATTCTTCAGGTGATCGCGTATCGCGATGGCCTCCGTCTCGTCGATGTGATAAGTAAAAAGCCGCGGCAAATTGGAAGCCCCTTTTATTTCGAGCCAGGCTGCATCGGCGAAAACAGAACTGACGGAACTCTCCAGCAGAATATCATAGACACTTTCTTCATTTTGTTCGGTCTGAATCGACTGACTGATTCGTTGAAAATTAACAACTTCTTCCAGTTTTTGTTCAAATACTGATGAGGTTGGCAGATTAAATGTGATAACGAGAAAAGAGAAAATACTGTAGGTAAGCACAAAGGCAAATAAGGACAAATAAAAGCTGTGACTGCTAAAGAGTGCAAATGATGAGGACTGTTCGTTGATAACAGTCGATTGGCGCGTAGCGGTATAAAAAAAATAAGCGAGGTAGAAAAAAGTGAGCATCAGCAACAGCAGGCTTGTCCATTTCTGCTTGAAGTTGAGATATGCGACCCATTTCATATTGGCCGACAAAACAATAGCCAGGCCGACCAGGGCAATGTTTAATATCGTTGAGATCAATTCCGAAAGCACAAAATTAATGCTGTCGTACACCAGCACGGAAAGCAAACTAATTTCAAATATCAACCAAATCCGGAGCAGCCATTTTGATTTTTGATATAGGATAAGTCGTTTCCAGGAAGTGAATGCCGCCACCAAAAAGCTGATGAGCAGCGCCAGATTGATTTGGTAAATAATGTCGTCAAAGAGAAACTTCGAAGGCAACTTTGTATTGCCCAGTAGGAAAAGTCCAAAACGAAGGGCCAATGAAATCACTGTTGCAACCAATCCAGTTGCAAATACTTTCCAGAGCAAGTCGGTGAAGTTGAGACCTTCATCCTGTTCGATGTTTAGCTTATAGTAATAGTAAAGGCAAACGACGTACAGATCAAGCATCACCCGGGGCAACCACAACGGGACATCCGGTGTAAGGCCTTTGACATTGCTAAAGAGGATGGTCACGTCGGCAAATACCATCACCAACCAGGCAACGCTGGCGCCAAAAAAAGTGAGTCGAATGATGGCCTTGGTCTTGAGCACCTTATTTCATTTTCAGCTGTTTACTCCTTTGCCCATAGGCTAAAAAGAAGGAATAAAAAAGCCAATCGAACGATTGGCCTACAATTATAGGAAAAGCCTAGGAATTAATGCTGAAAACCTCGCTTAGTACCGAACGATCCGTAAATTCTCCCGGACTTCGCCATCCGCAATTTGAATAAGATAAACACCCGATGGAAGATTTGCAAAGTCATTTTCTGCCTGTTGATTTAACAGTCTTAACGAGCCCACACTTTTGAAGAGGATTCTACCATCTAAAGAATATAAAGCCATTTGGACTACGTGAGAATCATCTTGAGAAGAGTTAGTGAGTCTCACCTGTAGGGGATGATCTGAGCTTGAAGGGTTTGGAAACACAGCCCATTGGGGGCCCAATTCACTTAAAGCCAATGCAACAATTGTATTGCTAAAATGAGCCGTTCCATTGTAATCAACTTGACGAAGCCTATAATAGTAACGACTCGTCAAAAGGACTTC
>JAYVXP010000085.1:0-19938 GCA_043785125.1 Bacteroidia bacterium | reverse complement strand
ATATGACTAAGGCAGGAGTAATCACTGACGCTATGGGAATGAAAATTGGACATATTGACGCCAATGGGATGCTGGTGGACGACAAGACAGGCGAAAAGCTTGGCAAGGCAGAAAAAAATGGAAATTTCTTGGCGCATTTTGCAAAGACGCCTGATGAAGGATGGTCAATAAGCGCTCCGCTGAATGGTACATGCCTGGTAAAGGACAAGGACGGTAAGACTAAGGCTGAAGTACATGAAAACTACAAACAGTTTGGCGCCTGTGCTATTCATTGTCTTAACCATCATATGAACCACAGTGAAGTGATGGATGAAAGGAAGATGGAATCAGCTGCATATGCGTGCCCGATGCATCCTGATGTGACCTCCGACAAGCCGGGGAAATGCAGTAAGTGTGGAATGGATTTGGTGAAGAAAAATAAATAGGAGTATCACAACTTAATGGCGCTGAATTCTTTCGCTGTTTCTGATATTATCATGGAAAAGAAAAATTATATACCGCCACTCAAGTATGATTGGCTTACCAGAGTCTACGACCACGTACTTCAATTCACGCTGCCAGAAAAAAAATTCAAGGCAGCCCTGATTAATCAGATGAATATACGACCAGGTGAACGCGTACTGGATTTTGGTTGCAGCACTTTGACACTTTCCATCATGGCAGCTCAGACTCATCCTCTGGCCGAATTCTACGGAGTCGATATTGATGATAGGATTCTTACCATGGCACGAGAAAAATTATCCGGTACAAACTTGATTGTCCAAACGCAGCGATACGATGGTAAGAAACTCCCATACTCTGCTGGTTACTTTCAGCGAGTAATGTCAAGCCTGGTGTTTCACCAACCTCACAATTCGGCAGAAGTATGCTGCCATGGAGGGAAATAGACCGGATACTTGATACTTCAGGTCAGTTGCACATTGCTGATTTCGGCAAACCCGCCAATGTCTTTCAGCGCATTGGTTTTTATGGTGTATAATACTTGGATGGATTTGGAACCACTAACGACAGCGTGAAGAACTTGCTACCCCGAGCTATGAAAGACTTGGGCTTCTTACAGGTCGGGGAAAAGAATCAATTCAAAACCCTTGTGGGCACCGTGCGCTTGCTGAAGGGAATAAAAGGGACTCTGAGCATTTCATCAAAGGAGAGTGAAGGACATTATATAACGCTTTAAACTTTAATAATTATGAAAACAAAAATGATGTTGCTTTTCCTGGTTCTAGGTAGCTGGGGAGCTTTTGCCCAGCAGGCTAAGAAGAGTGGTGATAAGATGGATCAAAGTATGGTGATGTTTAAGGATGCCAAATTGGGCAAAGCATATGAACATTATGTTCATCTGAAAGATGCCCTTGTAGCATCCAATCAAGATGAGGCAAAGAAAGCGGCAGGCGAGTTGCAGAAATCGTTGGCCAATGTAGACAACGGCAAGATGGTATCAGATGAAGCAACTAAAGTAATCGCCGCGGTTAACCTTGACGGCCAGCGTAATGCGTTTTCAGGAGTAAGCGGCATGATGACCATGTTGGTGAAAGACGGTAAACTTTCTATGGGCATGATCTATCTTGAATATTGCCCTATGGCCAAAGCTTCCTGGCTATCCAACGAAAAGGAAATCAAGAATCCTTACTATGGTGAAAAGATGCTGAAATGTGGCAGCGTGAAGGAGATGATACACTAGAGGCAAGGTAGACACATATTTGATCAAAAAGGATCAGCTTCTATTTTAGAAATTGGAATATTCGATAGGAGGATTTTCTTTATGAAGAAGAAACAAGTCGCCAGACCTTACACCAAGATCAAAAAAAAGAGAAGAAAGTGGCATGATGTATTCATAACCACAATCGTTATCGTATTGATCGGTGGTTTCTTTGCCTGGTTGGTTGTACACATCTATCAACAGGAAAAAAGTGAGCAAGAAGCGTTGAAGAATTACAAAGCTACATTGCCCGCCCCGGGAAAGAAGCTGGATCATAAACTGGTTTGTATGGTAAGTGACATTTACCACTGTACCAGACAAATCCCCATAGTAGTTTCTAATAAAGTCTATTACGGTTGCAATCAAAAAAGTGTACTGGAACTTAATACAGATGAGAAGATGCGTTTCGCAGTTGATCCCTATAGCAAGAAGACAGGAGACAAATCACTTGCTTTTATAACGACAAGCCCTTATCAGCCAGGTTCTATTCTCTATTTTGAATCTGAAGAGAATTTAAGCAACTACTTCAAACGATTGAGACCATGAATGCTAAGCGTTGCCTTGAGTGTAAATAGTGTACCAAATTCGGCTACCAGTCCCATTTCCCCGTGCTGGCGGCCTTAATTCAAGAGCATTGGAATTTATTTGCTAAATTTGACTTACTTAAATGAAAGAATTTGAACGCGAATTTTAGTTGGAAAAATATAGGAGCAGTAAGAATGCGTTCATTCGTATATGGACTCGTTTTAATAGCCTATTCGCTTTCACTTGCGCATAGTGTCGTGCCTCATCATCATTTCGATTCCTATAATGATTTCAAATCCTCACATTCACATAAACAAAGTAACAATGAACATCATCATGGTAGTCATGAAAGGGAGGATGGATCTGACGGCAATTTATTCTTCAGCACTCATATAGCTAACATCGATTTTTTGCCAACAATCTATACGTTCACCAAGAAGGTAGGTAAGAGCAACCAAGTCAACGATATACTGCCAGAGAATTCTTCTTTGATTGATGTGTGTTTTGTTGATCAAGTATTTCATATTCCTATCAAGCCACCTTGGCGAGATCATTTTCTTTTCTCTTCCCGCATGTTGCGGGCTCCACCCGTTTGTTCTTAAAATATCCATTCTAAATCTTTGAGTGGCTTGATGACCTATGGTCATTCAATTTTCCATTGTACTTAGTTTAAGCTAAAAGTCTTATGCAGATCTTACTTCCGGATTGGGCACCTAACGTGCATCCAATGCTCGTGCATTTTCCTATTGCGCTCTTTACTATAGCAGTATTTCTGGATCTTGTGTACCTGCTGTGGAAAAAAGAATGGCTCCATTGTTCAGCTATAGCACAGTTTATTTTTGCCGCTTTGGCCAGCGCGGTCACCTATCTCAGCGGCAAACAGGCAATTGACTCCGTTTCCGTGCCATTAAACGCTGAGTTGACAGCTAGCCATCATGCAGATTGGGCGATGTATACCCTGCTTTACTTTAGTGCCTATGCTTCAATTCGGGCTTTTCTCTTTTGGAAAAAATTGGACGTTAAGAGGTTCGTTGCAATTATCTTATTTCTGGCAGGACTAGCAGGTTGTGCCTTGCTAGCAAAAACTGCGGACCTGGGAGGAAAGCTGGTATATAAGTATGGCGTCGGGACCAAAAAATGAAATGAATCCCATCAACAAACTATCTAAGCCTTGATCGTAAAAAGTAACCATTAAACCTTAACAAAAATGAAAATCTCAAAATTCAATCTGTCGGCAATTAGAGGCTTTGTGCTTCTGCTTGTTTTAGCCGGAATCAGCAGTTCCTGCGGAACCAAATCCTCTAACAAAGAATCAGATGATCACGCTAAAGACTCTGTTCACGAGGATAAGGAAGAAGGCCATAATCACGACAAAAAAAATGAAAGCGCAATTACCAGTGGCAATATAATGTGGATGCCTACTGACCAGCCATTTGACGGACCGCTCAAATTGATACAAGGTGATAAACAGAACCTAAATGCGACCATTGTTACAGACAACGATGGAGCCAAGGCGCTGAATCTTACGCTCTCCGGTAACCAGGTTATTCTTCTTTTTGATGGCACATTGGAGAATATCGGCTCAAACCTCCAATTCAAAACGGAGGGATTTCAAGGAAAGGTGTCGATAGTACACCATTACATTGACAAGTCTAATTATGATTACTTGTCATTAACAAATACCTCAATGCAGCTTGGAAGAATGGAAAACGGAAAAGACAATGTGATTGACAAAAAAGATGAAAAAATGCCGATGGGTTGGGCCAAGCTAACGGTATCGGCAGCTGGCGAGCATTACAAAGGATCTCTTAATGACAAGCTGGTCAACCACGGACATGGCGAAACCAGGCCAGCCGGGCGAGTTGGCCTTCTGTTGGAAGGGAATGGAAAGGTGTCCTTGAAAATGATCGAAGTGATGAAACTTACGGAGTAGCAATAACATTAAACTAACGCCTTATAGACCAACTGGAAATCCTGTACCGCGCTGCCGCGGCTATTGGTTCCGCAGTCTCCTATCTGATCCTGCGTGAGCGATGGAATGTATTATGCAAGTCTAAGGAGAATCAAAAGATTTAGATCGATTGACAATGGCATTTAGCCGACGATGAAGAAAATGTTACTTCAAACGCCAAAATGTAACGATGGATAAGAATCATAGTCTTTTGAAAGATGATTGGCCGGTGAGACGGCCAACTTGCACCGATCAGTCACAATTGTATTCAGGGGAAATATCAAGAAAAAGGGTATCACCACCAAAAAAGGACTTATGCTTAAACCTCTTCTTTCATTATTGCTTACTTTTAACTGTTTAGCTGCGATTAGTCAGCATACTGGAAAACGAGTAGAGTATGATTTATACATTGATTACCTGACGGTCAATTATTCAGGAAAAGAACGAGTCGGTATTGGAATCAATGGAGGAATACCTGGGCCGGTACTTCAATTCACCGAAGGCGATACGGCCATCATCAGGGTGCACAATAAGCTGACGATGGACGAGACATCAATTCACTGGCATGGCTTGCTGCTGCCCAACGAAGAAGATGGTGTCCCCTATCTTACGACAGCCCCAATTAAAGCGGGGCAAACACATACGTTCAAATTTCCGCTTATCCAATCAGGAACCTACTGGTATCATTCACACACCATGCTCCAAGAGCAATCAGGAATTTATGGTTCCATTATCATCCATCCTAAAAATTGGAAGAAACAGAAAGAAGAAGTGCTCATGCTCAGTGATTGGACTGACGAGAACCCACATGAGGTGCTCCGAAATCTAAAAAGAGGCCTTGATTGGTATGCCATAAAAAAGAATTCAGTTCAAAGTTGGGGTGAAGCATTGGCAAAAGGTTACGTGAACGACCGGGCCAAGACTGAATGGATTCGAATGCCCTCTATGGATGTTTCCGATGTGTATTATAACCGGTTCTTCATCAACGGCAAATCGGAAAGTACTTTCACGGATGTAAAACCCGGGGATTCCCTGAGGCTGAGAATAGTCAATGGCAGCGCGTCATCGTACCATTGGATACAATATGCAGGAGGAAAAATGAAAATTGTAGCTGCGGACGGGCTTGCTATTCAGCCAGTGGAAGTGGATAAGCTTTTGATCGCGATTGCCGAGACCTACGATGTGGAAATCAAAGTGCCGGACGATGGAATGGCCTACGAGTTCCGTGCTACTGCCCAGGATATTTCCGGCTACGCTTCTATGTACTTGGGCGAAGGCATGAAAATGAAAGCCCCCGACTTACCCAAAATCAACTACTTCGCCATGATGCGCGAAATGAACAACATGAGCGGAATGAACATGGATAATATGGAGGGAATGGATATGGGAAAGATGAAAGGAATGAACATGAACAAACAAGCAGGCCATGACATGGACAAAATGAAAATGGACTCCTCCATGAATAATATGAAGATGGATACTTCCTTGATGAAGATGGATTCTGATTCCATGAAAGCCATGAACATGGACTCCACCATGACCATGCCGAAAGATACCACTATGAAAAGCATGGATATGGTAGGAATGGACATGAAAAATAAAGAAGTAACGCTTACCTATGACATGCTCCGCTCGCCCAAGCCAACAACGTTGAATGATAAACTGCCGATGCGCGAAATCAAACTTAACCTTACGGGCAATATGATCCGCTACGTGTGGTCGTTCGACGACAAAACACTTTCTCAGTCGGATAAAATAATGATACGCAAAGGCGAAAACGTGCGGATGACGCTCGTGAATAACACCATGATGCGGCACCCGCTGCACCTGCACGGCCATTTCTTCCGGTTCATCAATGCGCAAGGCGAATACTCACCGATGAAGCATACTTTCGACATCGGGCCGATGGAATCTATAACTATCGAATTTTATGCGAACGAAGAAAAGGATTGGTTTTTCCACTGCCACATTCTTTACCACATGATGGCAGGCATGGCCAGGGTGGTCAGCTATGAAAACTCACCTCCCAACACCCAACTTAAGCCAGGCGACCAGAAAATGGTTTTTAAAGAAGACAAGAAAACATATTTATGGGGGCAGACTAAAATTGCATCCGATGCCGTATTCGGTTATGCCAACTTAGTGAGCAACAAGAGCATTCTGAACTTGACCTATCGTGTCAGCTACAAAAATAAATACGAGTTTCAGCCCGACTATCAGCGCTTCCTGGATAAGCGACAATTTCTTTCGGCCTACATCGGTGCAGATATTCGCAACACGTTTCAGGTAACCGAAAATGGTAGGCGGGTCGACAGGAGGGTTGGGGTGATTGGCGTTCGCTATTTACTGCCGATGTTCCTGCTATCCGAATTACGCGTGGATCATCTCGGCAACGTCCGTTTCCAGCTTTCGCGCAGCGACATGCCGATTACCAAAAGGCTTAGGTTGAGCTTGGTGGGAAACACCGATTGGGAATTTAACATTGACTTTGACTACAACATCGGGAAGCGCTTTTATATTCATGCTTCGTATGACTCTGATTACAAATACGGAACCGGATTGACTTTGCTATGGTGAAAAAGATTAGTGAATATTCACCTTTCGACTACCAGAAAAATTGGGGAATTATCTCTACACTATCGGCAATAAACCCATATACTCATCTCTGCATTCATATTAGTTAGCGAGTTTCTACCGTTTTCAGCATGAATAATCGCTCATGACAGATCGCCCTGTACGATTCCGAAAATAACCGGATGATGCTATTTTAAAGTAAGTATTTCGGCCCTAGGGGAATGATAATTGCAATAGTACAAGCATCTGCTATTCTCGATTGCGTTTTACAAAATGACTTACGATTATGATGCACAATAATGGAGACTACGCTTTCTGGGGAATGCACATCTTTTGGTGGGTGTTTTTGTTGGTGATCATTTTCGGGCTATTGACATTGTTTTTCAGATTTCGTAAAGGAAAAGGATAGATTATTTGAATCGGGCTATCCTTTAATTTAAAACTAACCTTTTCAGGAAATACTAATAGACGTTTGCTAAACACCACCATTATTAAATCCCGTTTTAAAAATAAAAACAACATATAAAATGATTAAAAATCAAAGTGATCAACTTAATCAGGCTTCTGGCAGCATGTTAAGTCAAAAAACAAATGAGGATTACAACAAACAGCAACCTAGTCCTAATGATCCCAATTTCAAAAAGGGCAACCGAAGCCAAGAATCAGCGGGTATGAAAATGAAAAACCAAACAACATTCGACAAAAAGGTAACGGAAACAAAAAGCGAGAAGGATACCTACACTTGTCCAATGCATCCCGAAGTTATTTCGGATAAGCCGGGCAAATGTCCAAAGTGCGGAATGCAATTGGTAAAGAAGAATTAACCATGCGAATCCGATGATTTGGACTGAAATCCAACCACGGTTTGTAGGCATGACATTTGAAAAATAGAAAGGCCGCTCGGAAGTAGTCAATCTCATATTATTAGTAATTAATCCTAAAATTCATATTACATGGAAAACACGAAAAGAAAAGAGCTTAAAGCAAACCTTTTTGCAGCAATCAAAAAGGTCTTGCAGAAGGACAATAAAGCTGACCTTACAAAGAGGAGTGAAAAGGCACTTAGGAAATCCATTAAGCATATTGTGAAGAAGACAGATAAAAGAAAGGCGTTTCCGCAAAACGAGTGAACAAACCAGTTTTGAATTCTCATAAAATAAAAATGGATGGTGTTACTGCGTGACGCTTTCAAGCAAAATAGGCATTAAATATGGCGGCATACCATGGCACTCACTTTAATCGTTGGCTCAGTTGCAGATTGTTTATTCCAGCCAGGTGAAAACAAAATCAAAAAGTATCCTCATTCATTCAACCCCTGAAAAAATATTTGCTCAGATGGATGATTTTTCAAAGACGGGAATGCACATGACTGAAAGCTCAATGATGATGATGGGAAGTAAACTAAAGCTGGAACGGATTTCTGCAAACGCAACTGGAGTTGATGCGCAATATCACTGGACTGGAAGGATAATGGGAATGAATATGAATTTTACAGAAACTGTTACAAAATGGCAGCCTCCCAGACTCAAAGAATGGGAAACAGTCGGCGTGGCTGAAATCATAATTATGTCGTGGTATCGTATGTGCTTCGAAATTAGTCCCTCAGAAAAGGGAGCTTTGGCAAAGCTTTCCATCAGTTACTTGCCGCCAAGGCAATGGTTTTATAAGATCCTCTCTTTCTTTTTTGCTCGATGGTATTGTAACTGGTGTTTGAATAATATGCTCAATGATTCTAAAACTAATCTTGAAAGGGGAAGGGCTCATTAAGTGTCAATTCTTAAGCCTACATTGACCCCGAAGTAGAACAAAAATGGACGACCGCACCAGGTTAAGAGCCATCTGGGCTTGCGTTTGATAAAGCCAATCGCTGCTTATGACTGAATCATTAACCCCAATTTTGTATGCAAACAAGAATTGTTTCACTTCTCACATTGGTTAGCTTAAGCTGGGGCAACGCAATTTCGCAGAATCAGACCAGCGTAGCAAAAGACATTCAGGTAACCGGAACGGATGCGACCTTCACATTTGACAATGATGAAGTGGGCAAGCTCCCAGCAGACTGGACAGGCGCTACCAGCACTTGGTTGATTGCCAGCGATGGAAATAACAAAGCCATGAAGCAAGCAGGGAAAAATGAAGGTGACAGATTTAATATCTGCGTTCAAAACAAACTTAATTAATTATCAAAATCTGGAAATGGAACTTAGGATCAAAACCCTTGAAGGGGAAGAAGACCATGGAGGCGGATTGGTTTGGCGCTACCGCGATGCAAAGAACGATACATTACTCGAGCTAACCCCTCGAAAATAATTTTCGCGTGTACAAAGTGGTAAACGTCAATCGTAAACAGATGGAATCGGCTAACGTCTCCTTTTTAGCAGGGAAAAGAACGGCCAGAACGCTTGATCTTTTGTAGTTGCATAATGAATCAGATATAAATTAAAAAGTGAATTATGAAAACGCTTAAAACTATTCTGGGGTACTTGTGTTTCTGCGTGTCAATTAGCGCATGTAATGAACGTGATAAAAATAATGTAGCAGACAAGAAGTTGACCGCACTTGACATTTCAAAAATTGAACAGGTGATGGGTATGAAAGGAGTAACAAAGGAAGGGGAGTATAAAGTCACCGTTGCTCAAAATGATTTGAATGTAGTTGTGGACGGTTTTAAAATAATTCCACCGATGGGCTTAGGGAGTTGGGCTGCCTTTACTTCCGGTCCTGATGTTGCTATTGTGATGGGTGATATTATTCTAACTGAAACTGACCTGAAACCTGTTCAGGCAGAAGTGATACGCCAAGGATTAACTATTTCTGCTATTCATAATCATTTTGTACGTGACACTCCTCATGTAATGTATATGCATATAGGGGGAATGGGCTCAGAAGAAAATCTTGCCGCAGCGGTAAAAGCTGTCTTTGAAAAGGTGAAAGAAGTAAGAGGTATAAATCCGGGTGCAGTAAAAAAAGATTCTGTACAAAACACCTTAGATATTGAGGCCCTTAACAATATTATCGGTAGTAAAGGTGAAATGTCTAAAGGGGTGTATAAGTACACAATCGGCAGACCCGATGTAAAGCTTAAAGACCATAATGCCGCAGTGAGCACTTTCTTAGGATTTAACACATGGGCTGCATGGCAGGGTACTCCTGAAAGAGCAGCCGTGGCAGGTGATTTTACCATGCTAGAAAATGAGGTCGCACCGGTGATCAAAGCTTTGATTGAAAATGGAATAGAGGTAGTTGCGATCCATAACCATATGGTGCATGAAGAGCCTCGCATATTTTTCCTTCACTATTGGGGCGTTGGCCCTGTAGAAAAACTTGCACGTGGATTAAAAAAAGCCATGGACCAAACTGCCAGATCTGAAGTAAAGACCACTGCGTCCTTAGCTGCTGTTCTTCCGGTCGTAAAGGAGACAATTTGCGGACTTAAATAAAATAAATCATGTAAATCGAATAATCGGAGGCCTGGTTTGCAATTTGATAAAATTCTGAGCTTGAAGAGCGCTCTGCCAACGTTCATATCCCGTTTTTTTATGTGGATTGTTAATTGTACTTTAGCATTTGCTTAAATAAGATAATATGAAAAAAGCGACCTGCATACGGGTTTTTGCTGATGTCAACCAGATCAACGATTGCAAAGATAAGGTCAGACACGTTGATAACTCTATCGGCCACCTTGCAGGTTCGTTGAATCTTGCCGGAAATGAAGTCCGTCTCAAAATCCTATTCCTCCTTCAGGAAGAGGGCCAGCTTTGCCCATGTGATCTAAGCGATATCCTGGGAATGAATATTTCAGCCATTTCCCAACACCTGAGAAAAATGAAAGACGGCAAAATTATTACTTCAAAAAAAACCGGGCAGACAATTTTTTACACCATGAGCAATGAATATGCTAATATTTTCAAACCACTATTTAAACTGATTACAGACAATAAAATTTTGGAACTGATATGAAAACGCAGGTCGTCTTAAGTATGTTGACCGCATTGTGCTCCTCGTTGTGTTGTATTACGCCAATCTTAGTCATCATCGGAGGAACCGGGAGCATGGTCTCGTCATTCCATTGGCTTGAACCATTCAGGCCCTATTTTATTTCCGCTTCTGTGTTGGTATTAGGGTTTGCATGGTTTCAGTTGCTGAATACAAAAAAGAAAGAAGATTGTTGCGAGCCAAGGAAAATTTCATTCTTCCGCTCCAAGGGTCACCTCAGCATAATTACTATTTTTTCATTGCTTCTCATTACGTTTCCATCTTATTCAGGATTTTTCTTCAATGAGTCAGCCATTCATTTACTGGATCAGGACAAGAATAAGAATATAGAGTTGAAGGTCTCGGGAATAACCTGTACTTCCTGCGAACTCGAAATCGAAAGTGAGGTAAAAAAACTGCATGGCATTTTAATAAGTTCGGAGATCTCATTGCCAAAACCCTGAATCCAAAGGGGTCCAAAGCGCGGGATGTTTATTTGTTCTTTGACAAAGAAACTGAATGGAATCAGTTCCTGCCAAGGCCATTTGATTACGTTCATCAATTAGACACTCAAGGTTGGGCCGATTTCACCAAATATTGTAGCGGAAATAATCTAACAAAACGGTTAGTCGAGATTACAAGCACACTTTAAGTTAACTATTACTGAAGGGAATGATAGCAACAACAATCCTTGAAAGATCACTCATAACTTGTCCGAAATGCGGCCATCAGAAGGAAGAGGTAATGCCAACGGACGCATGTCAATACTTTTATGAATGTGAACAATGCAATACGCTTTTAAAGCCCAAAAAAGGTGATTGTTGTGTATTCTGTTCTTACGGTACCGTGAAATGCCCACCCATTCAGCAGTCCCAAAAATGTTGTTTGTAATTTTTCGAATCGATGGAAAACTGCAAATGACAGAGAAGGATGTTGAGGAATTATAGAATTGAAGCTTGACGCTACGCAGAATTATCAAGAATAACTTACTTCGGAGAGATTGGCTGGCATTCGGCGATGTTTCCAACAGACCGAAGCGGAATCAAGAAGATAACCGTTAGTGTCTGGTGCGACAACCTAAAAGAAGATCCGATGCGGGTGGTCACCGAATCTTAAACCTATCAATTGCACGAAACAGGACTTTAAGAGAATCTACACTTCCATTGTGTTCACCTTTTTCAAAATCTCCGTCAATACTTGCCATTTGATTTGTGATGTGTGCAAAACAAACCACATTCTTATTTCGGGCTGCGGCAAATGCATATAGACCTGATGCTTCCATCTCCACGGCATGGATGCCCATGCTCTTATAATGATTAATAGCTTCCGTTGTTTCGCGATACGGAGCATCTGTAGTCCATGATGATCCTGTAAATATGTTTAAGCCAAGATTTTCAAACGCTCCGTGAAGTTTTGCCTTTAAATCTTTCTGGATGAAACTGAATTCGGATGAGGGCATATAATGATAACTTGTACCTTCGTCTCGAACAGCCTTTTCAATAAGTATAAAATAGGGAGGTTCCATAGGCTTCGTCAGTTGACCTGATGAAGTCATACTTAATAGAAGTTTACAGCCGGATGCAAAAAGTTGTTCGGCCAGTAAAACGGCAAATGAAGCTCCTACGGCCCTTCCTATTATCCCTATATTAATACCCTTGTGCATGAACTCAAAGAGTCTTGTGTGATAGCATGCCCAGGCTTTATTGGGTTGGGCGTTGTGTTTCTGGAGGACATATTCTTCTATATCTCCATCGGGATCAAGAATGCAGATTTCAGGGATTACTAATTCAGTTATGGCCTTTTGTCGTCGTGCTTCACGCAAAAGGTTTTCAGGTTGGAATACGGAAAGTTTGTTATAGAATTTATGAGCGAGGATAGGTGAATCGTTCATCTTCATAGAAAGTTAACGTTGTCTGATTGAGAATTATGTATGGTTGTTAATAGGCTGAAGCCTGAGGTCTGGAATTGTCAATTGTTTTTTGACGCAACGCATTCTGAATTTGATAATTAACGATGAAGCAATGGTTAGTAATCCGATGGCTAGGATTGGGGCAACGAGTCCGAAACGGTCAGCGATTAAACCGGTGAGGATAGCTCCAATCGCATAGCCAAGATCCCTCCATAATCTGAAGATGCCAATACTTTTTGGGCGTTGATCTGGATGCGTATAATCGGAGATAGCTGCAAGAAATGTTGGGTACACAATGGCGGTACCTATTCCAAGAATAGATAAAAGAATCGTAAACCATAGAAATGAATTAGCATTGATCATTCCAAGCAAAGCAATTCCTTGTACGAACATTCCTATGAATAGTAAGGTCTTTTTACAATATTGATCTGCAAGCTTTCCAGTGTAAAGTTGTCCTAATCCCCACACTGCAGGATAAGTTGCTACAATGATTCCTGTTTCATGAAGGTCAAATCCTTTTGATACAAGAAGCAAAGGAAACAATCCCCATACCATTCCATCATTTAGATTATTGACAAGTCCGGCTTGTGTTATCGATCCAAGATTCTTGTGATGCCATGTGGTCTCCCAGAACAAGTTTTTCAATTTAGGGATGTCGCTTAATATAGCTTCAAGTTGTACGTGTCGGCGCGTATCCTTTATAAACAGCCAACTCAGGAGCAGGCCGATCACGGCCATTCCTATTCCTATATAAAAAGGATAAGGTCGTAGTCCGTATTGGTTTGCGATCCATCCGGTGAAGTAAGCGATGGCAGCAAGTGCAACGTACCCGGCAAATTCGTTCAAGCCCATAGCAAAGCCACGATCTTTTTCCCCGACCAGATCAATCTTCATCACCACCGTGCTCGACCACGTGAGTCCCTGGCTGATGCCAAGGAAGACATTCGCGGCAATAATCCAGTTCCAGTCTGAAGCATAAATAAGAAGTATTGGTACAGGCAGAGCGAATAACCAACCTGTGACGAGCAAATTCTTTCGTCCAAAACGATTGGCCAATGTACCCGTGTAGTAATTGGTAATGGCTTTTGTTATACCAAATACTACAATAAATGAAAGAATTGCTGTTTTTGCTGCCATACCAAAATCAGCTTCTGCAATCTGGGGAATGATGGTTCGCTCCAAACCAATCATTCCCCCAACAAACGCATTGACCACCACAAGCAAAGTAAATTGCTTCCAGTTTTCTTTCAATCCAAGTCTAATTTCAGATTGATTCATGCCTAATTCTTAAATCAGAGCTAGTGCCTTGTCCAATTCACCACCATGCAGATTCTTTGCAAGATAATTCTTTCACCGTTGAGTTTTGTTAAAAGGATGTTGGGCGCAAAACAAATAAAAATCCAAAATTAAAATACTACGGCAAAATTGTTTAATGATCGCTTGAGTTTATAAATTTACTTTGCTGTGCCTAACGTCAATTCACTGGGATAGGCCAATAGTACAACCTCCGAGTGGATTAAATTGTTCTTGATACCGGATGCTAGCTTTCTCACTGAAAATGTATAGTTAACGAGCAACCCTTCCAATATCGGTTTTACCTCAAAAAATTCTGTTGGATTATGATAGATGGCAATGGATAGCACCGGGCGAAATTTAGTTAACGTTTTGCTCGCTCCATTGACGAAGTCCATCGCAGCCCCTTCAATATCTACCTTTATAAATTTTGGTTGAATTTCATTTTGATTAACGATCCAATCAAGAGATTTTTTTTCAATTTGGATTTCGTCATACTTTCCTGACCTTCTGTATAGACTAAAGCCAGCGGATCCGGTATCATTCAATTTAATAGGGGATTCATTGTCTGATGATGCCACACCAATATTCAGGATTTTATATTTTTCGGATGGAATATTATTTTCTCTCATGTTAAAATGATAGCGGGCAATAGATTTTAATGAGATTTCTAAAGAATAAATCTTGCTGTATTGATACTTATTTAAAGCAATTGCCGAGTCACCGATGAAGGCGCCAACATCTATAAAATGCTGTGCCCTTATGTATTCGTGGACTTCCTTCGGCAACAAACTTAGACCGTGATAAAAGTAAAAGACAGATTCATCGATCATCCGTCTGGGTAATTTTACGGACTTTGTTTGTAATCGAAGTTGTTGATCAATAAACTTTTGTTGGGATTTTGTTTCTATGGGCAAAAGTCCGCCAATGATAGCCGCTTTTTTAGAGGTGCGACCTTTATATTTTCCATCAGAATAAAACAACAGTCTCTGTATAATTATTTGTATTAATTCAATGGACTCTGACTCCATATTTTTCTTAAGCGCATCAATCCTGGCGGGCATACCGTTATTGATAAAATAACTTTTAAAGCTACCCCCCAGGTTATCAGTAATATAAATTGAATAGGGGCGTGAGGCTGAAATGATTTTATTGATAACATCCACAAGAATTTTGTAGAGTATCGGGTATCTTAATTTAATGTACTGGCCTACCGATGACATGTTTATTTATTTAAAATCATTTTAATCACCCAGCATTTAAAATGCCTTTTCCAAATCACATAATTCCAGAATTTAGGGAGCTCGCCAAAATCCATTTTTATGGTAGAAAAATTTATACCAAAATCAGAAAGATGCTTTGACTTAAGAACGGGAAACCCACGGTAAAAACTATTACTAACATTATTGCCGTGAAATATTTGAATCCAAAGTGGGGATTTCAAAATAAATCTGGATTGTCGCTCGGATTGCTTAAAGAATTCAAGATAAATTTCTTTATAAATATATAATCTCAGGGATTGCCACTGTGTATGTGGCTTGGTAAAAACGCCAACGGGATTAACCGAAATTGATTCAATCAAACTGATGAATGGTGACATGGGATAAAAATAGTGAGCTAATACTTTTCGCTCAATATCCAGTACATAGCCGGAAGCAAGCGCTATGATAAAATTGTCCTTTTCAATGAAGTTTTGGTGAATAACTTCAATGGCACTTCTATGGAGTATGTCATCGTTATCCAGGCGAGTGGTAATTATCCATTGGTCATCAGGCTTTAACCTAACTTTTACTTCACGCAAATAATTCTTGAAAAAATCTTCGCTTCCCTTGCAGTAACATATTTTGATAAATTCATGATTTTCAAGTTCCCGAATAAATGGCATAAATTCAGTAGGAGTGTCTGCATCAAAGTAGATCAACCAGCAGAAATTCTTTAAAGTTTGATTTAAGATCGAAGGAAGGCAAAAAGTGTTAAAGAGTGTGATTCGGTTACGTGTCCAATTCAGCCATTGATTATAGGCTGTATGGGAAGACTTTGGAAAATTACGGAGATTGAATTGAGTGAGAAGAAAGTGAGAAAAATTCATTGGGCCTTTTTACGCAAAACGCGTTTTCCTTGCATTTTACCTATTCAATTTAAAGCTTGGCAACCTAAAAAACCGCAATATCTCATTAATAAAATAAAGAAACCGGAGCATTAAACTTTTGGTGGTAACAGCTTCGTTAATTTCAAATGACAGTTTTCCGGTTTTTGAATGGCTAGGCTTCGCCCTGTTCGCTTTCTCGATCACTATAACGTTATCATAATAATGAATTGAATTCATTGATGTGGTAAGTCCATCTGCCTGAAGCAATTTTTGTTCAGAATGAAAGGCATTGAGTTTATCAATTAGGTTTTTGGTAAACTCTATAAAACTACCCATTCGCTTATAACCGCCACCATAACCTAATTGGTAGGATGTCGCTAAATCTTCGCATACATAAACTCCATCTGGTTTAATTTTACTAAACAGCACTTCAAAGGTGAGAATTTGCTGCTTCATCTTGTGCCCTCCATCGTCTATCAAAATATCAATCGGTGGAAGTTCGGTTTTCAATTTTCGCAAAAAATGTTCATCAGATTGAGAGCCGATAATGATTTCAATATTTTCTTCCCTTAATTCGGTAACCCGAGGGTTAATGTCTATTCCAAAAATTTTTGCATTAGGGCCGAAATAGTTTTTCCACATTTGCAAACTCCCTCCATGAAAAACCCCAATCTCAACGACAACGATATCCTTTCCCTTAAATCTTCTAAAGTGGCGGTCGTAAATATCAAAATAATGATGCCATTTGAAAATCAGCCTCCCTGGATTGTTATTAAAATATTGTTCAAGTTCATTCATGATTTTACCGATCTATTTAAGGGCTTCCATTATTTTCTATGAGCGTCAAGGTGTAAAAATAGGGTCTGGCAACACTAAAACAAATATTCTCTAGTAGCTACATGTAAAATATTTCGGAAACCGAAGCTGGTGAAATTGATCATGTTAACGTGACCCAACCCAATTTGTGCGACAGTATAGTTATTAAGATTCTTAAATCAACCGCAGGAAAAAGGACATTGGATGAATATTTGACCACGCCCATGGTGGTCTTCTTGACCAACAAGTCTTCCTATTGAAATATGGGCAAGCTGACGCAGAGTTTTCCATATTTAAACACGACGCAACTATGGTTTATTATATTTAAATGTATCTACTTGTGTAGAACTATGAATCCACGCCTTCTCCTTTTAATAATCATATTGTATTTCGCGTCAGCGAATAGGAGGGCTGTGGCTCAGGAAAAAACAGTGTCCGGCACGGTTACCGACGCAAGGGGTAATCCATTGCCCGGAATTATTATAACTGTAAAAGGTGCCTCTTTAGGAACTGCGACCGACACCACTGGCCATTACGCACTGGGCGTGCCGGAAGGAAATTGGAACCTCATTTTTTCTTTTATTGGCTATCGCACCCGGGAAGTTAAAGTGGGGAATCAAACTTCTGTGGATGTGGCCATGGAAGATGATGTGATCTATGATGCAGAAAGGGTTGTGACAGCGCTCAATATTGAAAGGGATACAAGAACACTGCAAGCTTCTGTGACCCAAATCAGTGGCGACAACTTTACGCAGGCCCGCGAACTCAACATGGCCACGCAATTGGAAGGCCGGGTGGCCGGTGTGAATGTGACCAAAGTGGCTTCAGGCCCCGCCGGATCGACACGCGTGGTAATCCGCGGGACGAAAACTTTAGGTGGGTCAAATCAACCGCTTTATGTAGTGGATGGCACCCCCATAGACAATTCCAATTTTGGACAGTCCGGTGAATGGGGTGGGCCCGACAACGGGGATGGTTTGAATAGCATCAGTCCGGATGACATTGAATCCATGACGGTGCTAAAGGGAGCATCCTCTGCCGCCCTTTATGGATCGCGCGCTGTTAATGGTGTTATTCTCATCACCACCAAAAAGGGTAAATTCAAAAAAGGTATTGGCATTGAGTTTAACTCGAACCTGGTTGCTGAAAAGGTAATTAACTATACAGATTTTCAAAATAGTCATGGCGCGGGCGGATACATCGGCCCAACTTTGGCTAACGCAGTCGCTACAAAAGCAGCGGTTCGGTCTTCATCGACTGAACCTGACCAGAATACTGCCTTTAACTTTGGATGGAACTCACAGGCATGGGGCCCCAAGTTTGACGGTACGGATGTTGTCCAGCCCGACGGAGTAATAAGAAAGTACCAATACGCGGGAGATAACTGGAAGCGTTTTTACAATACCGGCATAACGCGGACCAACAGCATTGCATTGAGCGGTGGAAGTGAAGCACAGCGCTTTCGATTTTCCTATACCAACCTGAAAAACAATGGAGTCATTCCGAATTCCGGATTTAACCGGGACAATATAATGTTGTCGTCCAACTCAAGATTCGGCAAAAAAATTACCCTGGTTGGCAAGGTCATGTACTCCCACGAGGATGTAAAAAACAGACCTATGATTTCCGACTCACCAGGCAATGCAGTTCAAGCCATTTACAATATTCCGGGCGATCAAAATGTTGAATTGTATAAAGGAGACCCTAATAAACTGGGTGCAGTGCCAAAGGGTATGATTACCCCAGATGGTAGATTAGTGGGAGAAGAATTTCAAGCAACGAATAACCTCTGGGGCCAAAATCCCTATTGGGCAGCCCATCAGTTTATCAATTCGGATGTGAGGGATCGAATCAATGCCTCTGCCAATTTGAGATACGACATTTCGAATTTCCTTTATGTTACCGGACAGGCCGGGATGGATTGGTACACAAAAAGGATAGGGAATTTAATACCTCAAGGTACCGGCTTCCAGCCTTCCGGATATCTTTCCAACGCCGAAGCCCGTGTCCGTGAAATTAATTTGCAGTGGACTGCGGGATTTGATAAGCGCTTTGGCAAAATTCATGCGAATGTATTTGTCGGGGGCAACAGGATGCGCAACACCTTTAAGTTTACAAACGTAGGATCAAAGAATTTTGATTACAGCTACGCCGCTTACGGGATCAATTCGTTATTTGGTTCGGCTGAAATCTCCTATGATAACTACCTGTTCATTACCGCAACGGCTCGTGAGGATTGGTTCCCGACAAGCAATACCAAATCAAACCACCCCTTGTCCCCCTCGATCGGTTGCAGTTTTGTGTTTACCGATGCGATTAAGAAGCTACCTGCATTGCTGAGTTTTGGAAAAATCAGGGTGGCCTATGGCCAGGTCGGCAATGCTTCTTCTTTTGCGCCGCATGCTTTGTCCGGCACGAATGTTCGCCCTCTTGGTTATTTTGTGCCACCTCCCCAAATCATTTTTCCGAATCCTGACCTGAAACCCTCGATTTCTTCTGAGTTTGAATTTGGCCTGGATGTTCGCTTTCTTCAGAACAGACTTGGACTTGATTTTACATACTATGCCCAAACAACATTCAATGATATTGCTGGTGTAGGTATTAATCCGGCAACCGGTTTTGGTTCCACAATGGCAAATATGGTTAACCTTCAGAACCGGGGAGTTGAAGTCTTGATTACCGGTACCCCATTACGAGGCGCGGTCACCTGGGATGTTTCACTGAACTTTGCCCGGAACATCAACAAAGTCGTGGCCCTGATTGCGGGACTGGACAAGTTGGTGGATGAAGAGCCCAGAACAAGAACTGTTCGTATTCAACATATTGTTGGAAGTCCATATGGCATGATTACAGGATTGGTGCAACAGAAGACTCCTGATGGAAGATTGGTGTATGATAAAGATGGTGCGCCACTCACCGATGGTAATTATTATACTCTTGGAAATGGTGTGCCCAAGTTCACAGGCGGATTGAACAATTCAATTACCTACAAATCGTTCAATCTGGGCGCTCTTATTGACTTTAAATACGGCGGGCAAATTTATTCGGGTACCAACGTACGGATGACCGAAGGAGGCTTCACAAAGCAAACACTCCAAGGACGTGCG
>JAYVXP010000084.1:0-6769 GCA_043785125.1 Bacteroidia bacterium | reverse complement strand
CAGGAGGTACAGAAAGAGGCAGTCAATCATTTTGCCGGCAAGGAAAAGGAATTACAAATGGCGATGTCGCAAATCAGCAAACTCAAACAGAAATACTCCAGCGTTTCCAGCCTGAAGGATTTGAAAAAACTATCACGCAATCAAATGCACGGCAAGCCGGTGATTGAAAGGATCGTGCCGGGTATTAATTTTCAAGTGCAGATCAGAAATCATTTTCTCATCGACTTGAACCAGCAGGTGGGCTACCGCATTACCAAAAGATTCATGGCCGGAACGGGATGGAATGAACGAGTTACAATACAACATCATCACTTTACCCGTAATGACCGGATCTATGGCCCAAGAACTTTTGCTGAATTTAAAATCACCCAAAACTTTGCCGTAAGGGGAGAAGTAGAAAAGATGAACGCCTACGTACCCTCCATCCTTGCTAGTCCCAACGATGAGGGAGGAAGACAATGGGTGTGGGGTGTGTTCCTTGGGATAAAGAAGGATTACAAATTTTCAAAATACATCCGAGGCAATGTGCAGACGATGTACAATTTCACCGACCGGTTTTATAAAACCAGTCCCTATGCCGACCGGATCAATGTGAGAATAGGGTTTGAGTTTCCGATGAAGAAGAAAGTGAAGACGGTAACGAAGTGAAGAGTAAGAGTAAATGAGATCGTTTACCCAACCGCTGGGTCCCGAGGCGGAGACTCAGCGGAGACGGAGTCGAACTTGATTAGGTGGGACTAATTCACATTTTCAGTTTTAACCTAAATGGCTGGGCCAATAATGATTTCAGTCCCGATGCCTGTTGGATCAGGAATGATTTGCGATGGACGATTTTTGATATGCGAGTTTTGATTTGGGTGGGTGCCAGGGAGGCGATTGGAGCTTAGAAGGAAGAATTTAGTTGTGAGTTGTGAGAGGTCAAAGACTCCACCAATAAGTCCATTTGATAACAAACGCCCTGTCCTTCACCAAATAGGAATTGGCAATATAATTATCGGTATAGACCAAAAATAAATCTGAGGCGGGCCGATAGCGCCATTGGAGTCTTGCATTGAGATTGGTATTATTTCGCTGTTGATTGTATTGCAAAAAGGCGGTAATAAATAATTTGTTGGTCATGGTGACATCTAGTCGTGGACTGATGAGCCAGAAATTGTTGAGGCCCCACGGTGCAGGTAGCTGAAGTCGGTTATAGGCCGCGTTGACCGTGAGGCTTACATAGGGTTGAACACGATACCTCAATTCAAAGGTCAGGTTAAATCGGTTTCCTCTATCGTAATAGCCTCCGTTGCGAACCGAAATCAAATAAGTAAAAACGCTTTGCTGTTTTGAAGCATAGTCCAAGCCATAGGAATTCCAATAGCTTTCCTTACCCGTAGCCAAAGTATCTTTTCCTGAATTGGTTGGATCAAACGCACTTAAAAGCTTTACATAATCGTGGAGTACAACTGCGGAAATAGTACTCCGGCTGCGGAACGTAACGAGATAGGAAAACATACTTTCATTATCGGTTTCCTTAAAGGCAGTGTTATAATAGTGCGTTGAAATGATGCTGGGCCCGTGACTTAATACATTGCCTCCCTTTGGAAAAAAAATGCGCGTTACTTGTGGACTTATTTTTCCATAGCCATGACGCGGCACGTAACCGACTTCAGCGTTGTAGTTCTTGCCTGTATATTCATATTGCCAAAGCAGAAGCCATTTGCGGCTGAAGTATTGGAGATGGCCAGCCTGCACAAAGTCGTCTCCTTTTTTACCCGGACTAAATGATTTCAGGTAAAGGGCTTTACCAGTCCAGACGTTGTTGGAGGAAGCGAGATTATACTCCAGTCCCATATTTCTATTGTAGCGACTGTAAACGAGGATGGTTGGATCCGAGCTTGGTTTATAATTCAGGGATTCTTTGTTCATGTAGAGAACACTGATGTTGGAGCGGGCAAACAGTTTTCGCTGAATAACCGCGGTCACAAAATTTTGTGAAGGTAAACTGGTGGACTCCACTGGCCCGGTTTGCATATCCATTACACCTACACGCCAGTTCTTATCGATTTTGCCGCTGAGCCGCGCACCGAATTGTATGGGAACACCCAACCCAATCCTTCGTGAAAAGAAAGGGCGAATGTTGGCATATCCATAGTTTGCGAAAATGTCGCCGTTCTCCAGAAAGAATTGTCGTTTTTCGGGAAAGAACAGTTCAAACCGGCTCAGATTCGTAACCTGTCTGTCTACATCCACCTGGGAGAAATCCGGATGAACGGTCAGGTCAATGTTGAGTGAAGACGTCAACGCAACTTTGGCGTCACCTCCTACACTAACCCGCCCGGAAGTGGGAGTTCCTGCAGCATAGTCACGCGAAGCGCCAGTGAGCAAGTAGGGAATGATCGAGATATTTGGGCCAGCTTCAGGCGGTGGTTGGTCCCATTCAAGAATACCGGTGTAAGCAAGGGAAGCAGTTGGAAATTGTCGGGGAACGGGGGCCCAGGAGGATTTCTCCGTTGTCTTTAAATCATTTCTGCTGAAATTTATTCCCCAGGAAGTAATTCCTTTTTTGTATCGGATGGTCTTAAAAGGAATGGCGGCTTCAAGGACCCATCGGTCTTCATATTGCTTTACTTCAGAGATCCATTTATTATCCCAACTCAAATCTACTTTTCCGCCTTCATACATGATGCCATCCCATTGCGCTCCTGCCGCATTGCTCCCGAACGTAAAGCCATTGGTTTGGTCATCAAACGTATCCATAAACAAAAGAAAGTTATCATTCTTCAAAAATTCCCAGTCCCGCCGGAGGGACTCGACCATATGAGGCCCCGGTATACCATTATAGCATGTCGCCAACAAGTACAAATTTTGATCGTCATAAGACAATTGCACGTCGGTACGAACCTTTGCGAAACTGGTATCCATGGGCAGCGCCATATAGAAATCGGTGGCCACATCGGCCTCATGCCAGGCGGCGTCCGTGGCAAGACCATCCACTATTACCGCGGCGGATGCTTTCCGTATTTTTAATTGATAGTGTTGATTCTTTTTTTGGGCTACAAGATGATAACTGACCATGAAAAAGAGCACTGAAAGACAAATTCTAATCATGACGGAAAAGTGGGATCAGCATAATCCTTCCAAGATTGTCAGATAGTCTATAAAATCAAAAGATACCGCTGAAATTTCGATGGTTTATTATGTTTGTGTGTAATGTGTGTTTTCTTATTAAACACCTACATCACCATGAAGGGCAAAAATGATTCAAGCTTACCTCAGCAAAACTTTTTAACTTTCCAGCATGCAAGTGATCAACACCGCAATCCTGTCCTATGGCATGTCCGGCAAATTGTTCCATGCCCCGTTTATCCATTTACACCACGGCTTTGAATTGGTCGGCGCGTGGGAGCGAAGCAAGAAAGTGATCGGAGAAAAGTATCCTGAAGCAAAGAGTTATTTGTCGATGGAGGAATTACTGGCCGATAAGTCAGTTGATCTCGTTGTGGTGAATACGCCGACCTATACGCATTTTGAGTACGCCAAGAAATCTCTTTTGGCAGGAAAGCATGTAGTTGTAGAAAAGGCCTTCACGACCACCACGGCAGAGGCGGAAGAACTGAAGGGATTGTCTGAAACGGCAGGAAAGAAAATAACAGTGTTTCAAAATCGCCGTTGGGACAGTGATTTCAAAACAGTGAGCGATGTCATCAGCAAGGGCCTACCCGGCGAGTTGGTTGAAGCAACAATTTCATTTGATCGTTTCAATCCCGGATTAAGTCCCAAACTTCACAAAGAAACCCCGGGTCCAGGCGCAGGCATCCTCAAAGACCTGGGGCCCCACCTGATTGACCAGGCGCTGGTATTGTTTGGTATGCCTCTGGCTGTTTTTGGCGACATACGCATAACACGCACCCTTTCACAGGTTGATGATTATTTTGAAATCCTGTTGTATTACCCAAAACTACGGGCCAGGTTAAAAGGCGGATATTTTGTGCGGGAACCGGTTGCGGCTTATATGATCCATGGGATGAAAGGTTCTTTTTTGAAAAGCAGGGGAGATATACAGGAGACTCAATTACTGGCGGGCATGGTGCCCAACCATCCCGATTATGGAATTGAGTTGGAAGCTGGGCAAGGGTTGCTGCACACTGAATTGGATGGAAAAGTGATTAAAGAGAAAGTTAAAAGTTTGCCAGGTAGCTATATGGATTACTATGAGGGAGTTTATCAGTCCATAAGCCAGGACAAACCAATGCCGGTCACCGCTGACGATGGAATAAGGGTAATGAAGATTATTGAAGCGGCGGTAAAGAGTAATCTGGAGAAGCGTGTTGTCGAATTATAACATCAACAGGAGCGAGGATTCACATAGACGCAATCCCAACAGACGATCAATTGACTACTTCAGGTGGGGTTTCCTTGCGCGTGACATGAAAAACGAAATGTTTGTCCATGCTCAGCTCATAGGTGGCCTCGCTCATAAGTTGTAAAGCGGTCTTCGACTGTTGTAAGATTTGCAGCAAGTCGCGCGCTACGGCCGAACCCTTGATATTATTCACTGCTTTGCCATTGGCGGCCTGCAGTGTAAAGGAATAACCACCCTTCACTTTTTCGCCCACAGCCTTGAATTCATGCGAAAAAAACTTGTATTGCTGTGGTTCAGAGGCTGCTGCGGTCATTAATTTGATAATAACCGGCCGGTATTTATTCCACAGCGAGGTATAAGCGTTAAATTCCACAAGCATCATAATTTTTAGATCACAGGTTTGTATACTCCATAAAGAGCCCGGCAATGTACCACTTTTTCGAATGTGTTTACCAAGGATTTAAGAAAGTCACACGCAAATTTGATCCGAACTATGCCACAATCGGGCCGCGTGCTTATTCGGGCTCCGAATGATCTCCTTTAATTGATCACTGCGATACCCAAACCATCAATCAGATAGGGGCTTGTTTTCTGAAACTTCAATTGAAAAGTTGCTTTAAGCCCTGATGTGGCCTCCACATTCATCTCCAATTTCTCGCCAGTGAGTTTGATTGATGTGATCTTGCTGTCGCCGAAGTCGTCATGAAGACGTCCAAACATTTTTGCCTTGGCCTCAACGCCAGTGGCCGGTTTGGTTTCGGTGGAAGAACTGGTCACGTTATCGTCTTCAGCAATGCTGACTTTTTCTTGCATGGGGCGGTCAATGAGAGATGAAGCGTAATTTCCACTGACGAATTTCTTCCATTGTTCTTTATCGTCAAGTCCGATGACACGGTGCATTTCGCGGGCCCTTTTTTCCATAATTTTTTCCAGCGGCTCTTGGGAAAAAGATGGGTACCCTACTAGCGCGATCATGGCGAGCAATACAAAATGTTTCTTCATTTGTTCGTAATTTCGTTTATTGACTTGAAAGATTTATCGGGTCTTCTGATGTGTGAACACATTGCTCCAAGGTTATGATGAGCTAGGCTACGAATTAGTTTTAATTTGTTTTAGGGATTTTAGCGCTAATGCACATTATTTTATTCTTATTGTAAGATGAGGGCCATTGTAATTACCAAGCCGGGTGCGCCCGAAGTTTTGCAAATTCAAGAACGGCCGCAACCTATACCTGGCATTGGGGAGGTTTTGGTTCATGTTTCTGCCGCCGGCGTAAACAGACCTGATGTTACACAGCGAAAGGGACACTATCCACCACCACCCTGGGCCTCGCCGGATATTCCAGGCCTTGAAATTGCCGGCACGGTTGTGGGCACGGGAAAGGATTGCTCACGCTGGAAGAAAGGAGATAAGGTTTGTGCTTTGGTTGCCGGAGGCGGTTATGCGGAATACTGCGCTGTTCCGGAAGGTCAATGTCTTCCGATAACTCACAATCTTTCTTTCGCCGAAGCGGCTTCATTGCCGGAAACATTATTTACCGTTTGGAGCAATGTTTTTGACCGAGGAAGACTCAAGCCGGGTGAGACATTGCTCGTACATGGAGGTTCAGGCGGTATCGGCGTGGCGGCCATTCAATTGGCGAAAGCTTTTGGTGCCTCGGTGTTTGTTACCGCGGGTACGGATGAAAAATGTGCTTTCTGTGAAAAGTTGGGCGCGGCGAAAGGAATCAACTACAAAACGCAGAAATTCAAAAATGTAATAAAAGACCTTACTCACAATAAAGGTGTAAACGTAATCCTTGACATGATCGGCGGCGACTATACACCGGATAACCTGGAGGTCCTTGCTGATGACGGCAGACTTGTGTTGATCAATTTTATGAACGGAGAAGAGGCTACCGTTAAACTTGGATTAATTATTCGTAAAAGACTGATAATCACCGGATCAATGCTCCGTTCGAGGGATGTTGAGTTTAAGTCCGAAATCGCTGCTCATCTTGAAAAACAAGTCTGGCCCTGGCTAATTTCCGGAGTGGTCAAGCCGATTGTGTACCGTACTTTTCCGCTGGAGAAAGCCGCTGAGGCGCACCAACTGATGGAAAGCAGTGAACACATCGGAAAGATTGTTTTGCTGGTGTAGCCGAACTGAACAATGGAATTTGAAATCCATCATTCACCTCATCTTCAAAATATCCTCAATCGTTGAGCTATTCAGGAAATCGATCCAATATTGCCCGCCTGATACCGGGATAAAAATGGTGCTGGGGTAGGGTAGGCCATTTTTTATGGCAGGAAAGAATTTATGGTCGTGTAGTTTTATGGCTTTCACGGCGCGTTCATCGACGCTGGGATTCACCGATTCAGCGATGGCGTATTTTAATATCCTGCCGTGTTCATCAACTCTAAGTTTTACAATACATAC
>JAYVXP010000083.1:0-20347 GCA_043785125.1 Bacteroidia bacterium | reverse complement strand
GCCGACCAGGAAGTAATGCTGAAAAATGGCAAGGAAGAGAGTTTCTTATTGCTCCTGCAGGGAAAGCCAATCAACGAGCCCATGGTGCAACAGGGACCGTTTGTTATGAACACCCAGGCAGAGATTCAGCAAGCGATAAATGAGTACCGTCAAACCGAATTCGGTGGTTGGCCGTGGCCCAGTCATGAGCATGTTCATCCGAGAGAGAAGGGCCGCTTTGCAAAGTACCCAGATGGAACAGAGGAGATGAGAAATTGATTTAATTGTTAATCAAACCGATATTCCTTTCAATTTCGTCGACAAAAGGGGGTAGGTAGGCGGGCAGGTTGGACTTCATTTCGTCAATCAACCAGAATTGACTCTTCCCATCAGTGGATATTTCAAAATAGATACCGCCCCAGTCTCCGGCATCGGGTTGGCCGATTATTCTTCTTGTGTCTGACAATAATTCTTTTGGGATTTTTGTTGATAACCGCTTCACCTTTTCAAACAAAGAATCGCTGAGTAGGGTATAATTTCCTACATACGTCGAAGTGCTGTTGGGATACTGGTGGTTCTGATCTCCGTAGAGTTGGGTTGGCGTGAGTTTGTAAATCAGGATGCAATGGCTACCAAAACATTCTCCATAATAGTGCCCAAAGACGATATTGTCCGGAATGGTTTCTTTTTGCTTCAAATCTTCCTTGTGACAGGCAGCAAGGATAAAGGCGATGAGGAATAGATTTTTCATGGCATGGGCTGGATTATTGTGAAACTTTTGCATATAGACATCGGCAGGCCCAATATTCCTTTGACCCGATATTCCCTTTAATGGTTGGAATGAGTAATTGATATAATGGAATGAAGTGTTGCGCTTATCGCCCGGGGTCATCCTTTCTTAACACAACCTGACCACCCAGTTCGCAGATTAAGGTAAGAAAACCATCGCCCGTATTGACCAACGTCACGCCATTTTTGGATTGAACATGCCATTTCTTAAAAGGTATTTTAAGGTTTGTTTTGCCGCCTTTTTCTGCGACAATTTTCATCGCATCCATCTCACCATTAATTTTTTGTGCATCCACCAAAAAAGCACCTTCGGTCCTCAGTTGACTAAACGAAACATCCTTCCAGGCAACGGGGATGGCAGGCATGATCTCTATAAAGCCGGCATAGCTTTGCAGCAACATTTCCTGCAATCCCGCAGCAAAGGCAAAGTTTCCTTCCAGCGTAAACGGCCGATAAGTGAATTTGGAAAAACCCAATTTGGTCTGGTCTCCATTTGCATGGAAACTATTGGGAAGACAAAAGGCCTTAGCGAAAATTTGCAGGGATTTGGCTGCACCCTCGCCGTCTTTGGCGCGGGCTTTCAAATTAGCCATCCAGGCATAGGAGAACCCACACCAATAATCGGGGCCAATACTATCCATCACATGAATGGTATTCCGGATAATGGACTGTGACCGGATTCCGTCCTCGAATTTGATCAACCCAAGGGGATGGATCGCCATAGCGTTAGAGAAGTGGCGGTGCGACCGATTATAGGCCATGGTCGGAGCAAACATCAACTCGTTCTTATCCGACAAAGCATAGTCATCAAATTCGTATAGAATTTTTTTCCAGTGTGCAGCCTCGTCAGTAAGTCCCAGTGCTGTCGCCAGTTCTGCGGCAATGTGAAAATTAAATTTCATCAGCGATAAGTCATAATTGGTATTTTGAAAGAACCACGCTTTGATATCATTGTTGTTGATCTCGGGACTGGAACTCATCGGCAATTGTCGGTGTCCTTTTTCATCCAACTTCGTAAACTTTTCGAGAAATAAAGACACATCTTTCACCCAGGGGTAAGCACTGTTTTTCAGAAAGAGGGTGTCCATGCTGTATCGCCACTGGAGATAAAAGTGCTGAGAGAGCCACGCTGAAACCGTTGGCGATCCCGAATATTGAATCCAACCTCCCATTTCAGTTCCATTCAACGTGGTTACGCCCGGCACGGCCAGGCCGTCCGTGTTAAAAAAAAGTTTTGTAAAACGTTTATAGTTGGCCACGTTTGCCGTCAGGTGATCGGTGTAGGCAAGGGCTTCTTCCAAATGATTGCCGCTGTACGATGGCCAATAACTTAATTGGGTATTTAGATCATGATGGAAATCACCTTTCCAGGGCGGAATCCTTCCATTGTCTGCCGTCCAAACAGCCTGCAATGAAATAGGAGGGGCGCCTCGTCTGGAAGCAGAACCAAATTTATATTGTTCCAGATACCATTGCTTTTCCAGCAAGGGATCCGGAACCCGGACAGCAGATTGGTTCCGGAAATTTTTCCACCACTTGCTGTGCATTGAAAAATCCTGATCATAGCTCCGGAGCATAGCCGCATTGGTAACTGCCATGGAACGAGGGCCACTTTCTTTATCCGCATAATGGGTGGAGATGCTCCACACCCCCTCCAGGGTCGAGGCATTGAGCTTCCTCCACTCCACGGTGATCTCATAGGAAAATCCTCCCCACCCTTCCTGAAGGTAAGTGATGCGATTGCCTTGCTGTTGAATCTTCCCTTGCTTATATCCCAATCTGGCGAGGTCATCGCCGAGGAGAGAATTGACTTCACCATCACTTAACTTTCCTTCGTATTCTGGTGCGACCAACTGCGGCAAAAATTCAGAGGCCATGTTTTCAAACCGGAACCACCCCACGGGTTCTGTGGCATGCACAAATGTTTTCAAGGTCATGCCATTTTCCCAGCGCACTTCAGCCACCGCATCCTTCAGTACTAAATCAACAGAAACAATTTTTGTTTCCGGTAAATTGAATTCAAGCGCTCCAGCAGGAATTTTAGAGGGGGCAGGTTCTTTGTCATAAGGCGTGTCCAGATATTCCTGAACAATTTTATACTCGTTTTTCCTGACTTGCTCTTCGACCCACGCAAAACGGAATTCCTTTCTGTCAAGTCCTTTCATCGGACGCAAATCCCAGACATCGGAACGGTCGAGCGAAAAACGAAGATGAGCTCCTTTTTTCCAGATGAGTGAGCCTACAGTACCATTGCCTAAAGGGATGGCTTCATCCCATTGGGTTGCCAGTTGACTGAACTGCAAATCGTGCGGTGAAGATTGGGCGATGAGTGCTGAAGATGAAATGATCGCTATGATATTTAATAGCAGGTTCTTCATGGTTTATTTCTGTTGCGTAAGATTATTTATCAAGTCGATTGAAATGACAATATCTTCGATTTTGCCGCGCGTTCCAAATCAATTTTGATGGTGATCCGGATGGAGTTTAGGATTTTTTACCACCGAGGTGGAGGGATGCACACGGAGGGCCACAGAAATTATTTCAAACCTTCAGTTCCTATTTAGCATTTCATCGTGTCTTCGATGATTCGCTGTGCCCTCTATGAACTGCATCAAACTTGTTCTTCCCACCATTGCCAACCACGCGCCGTTGACGTTAACTGAAGGATTTACGGCTTCACCCTGTGAGTGAAGCAAGTTGTTGAATGTTTTACTTCTTCCGTATTAACCCCAATGTGCCTATGTGTTTCAAATTCTTTGTAATGAACAAGCACCGTTTTAAACCCGGAAATATTAAGCACATAGGAGGCACATCGGACATTATATGTGACCTATTAATAATTGTTTAAAAAAACGTTGACATTGCCCATTCATTTACATCAAGCCCGTATCGTCCGTGGGCTATCGAAACAAAACCTGCAACTGCTTAATCGCCGACTCCGTTAATTTCTCTCCCGACCCGATTTCATATTTTGTTGTGCCCGGTGTGGTTTCATAACCTGTGATCATTGGCGTAAAACCTTTTGGTCCTTGGGTAAAAGAAACCTTTGTGGGGAAATATGCTTTTTCATCATTGGACAGTCCCATGACCATCGTGTTCGCGCAAGGTGATTTTGCCTTGATCTCTATTCCAAATTCAGTAAACATTTCTCCTGGCAAACCGACAAACGCGACGTCTCCCACGCGCACCACCATAACCTCGGCGCTATCAACCTTATCCTGGTTACTGTGCATTTCAATCCACTCTTTTGCATACTGTGCATCGGGGATACCATCGGCTTGCGCAGGAGGCATGCCTTCCCGTTCCACCTTTTTCATCACTGCCAGCGCCCACGCGTATTGCTCTTCGGTTATGGTGATGTGCTTCAAGGGAACCATCTCGTTAGAAACGGCGACAACATCACTGGATACCGGCTTTTCATTCTTGATGGCTTCCAGCGCGGTCACGCCCAGGATGTATCCGATGCGTTGACATTCCTGATACGTATCCGGAAATCCAATTTTATAATCCACCTGCGTTACGTTACCGCAAGCGCCATTAAAAAACAGGGGCATGTAATCTTTGCCCTTTACTCTTCTGATGGATTCCCCGACATAACCCGGATAATCTGCTGAGTATAACCAGTTATTTCCGGTTAAGGTAGTGGCATGACAGGCAAAATTAACAATCACACCCGTGGGTTTTCCCTCCTGGGCAACGGACAAAGTAATGAGCTCGGGATCAATGGGTCCCCATGGCCTGATGACAAAGCCTGGTTCAAATTTCTCCCAACACATATGTGTAGTACCGTCCTTGCATTTTAGTCGGCGGTTGTGTGACACCCTGATTTCCTGCGCACGTCCGATGGAAAGGAGGGTAGGCCTTAAATTTTTATCGGCTTCAACAACGGCACTGGCCGCCCGGGTCAAATATTCTTTTGCCATTGGAGCATTGGGAACCGCCGTTGGACCACTGTGGGTGTGGGTGGCAGTGATCAAAATGTTACCCGGTTTAATTGTTGTTTTGGACGCAATAAACGCGCGCATAAGTTCAATGCTCTCCTTCGGGATAAAGCAAATATCTACAGTAAGCAAGGCAGCCTTTTCTCCCGTTTCATTGGATGCCACAAATGCCCGGGCATACAACGAGTCATGTACGCCGCGGGAAGCATAATCATTCCCGCGATAATTGCCAGCCATATCCAATCCCACCTGAGGGGTGTAATTCACCTCGGCGATGCCAATAAGCAGAATGGATTTTACATCAGTATTTTTTGGCCCGGAACAGGAAAATAAAAAGGTGAGCAGGACAAGAAGGGTAATCAACTTTGGTTTGTGGGACATACATCTTTAGTTAATAACTTAAAGATAGGGACCTTTTGTGTATTTCTGAACCCTCTCAAAACACTTGTGTCGGCAGTTACTCAGACCACCAAAAACAAATTCTGTTTGTGGAAAAAGGAATTTCCTTTCTTTCGCCCTTTGCGCTCCTGTATTTTTGGAATAGCATAGCAACCGGATCCATGTCTGCTTGCAAGTCTTTTATTGCTTGATGAACTGTTTTGTAAACGAATTACGGACTGAAAGCAATATCTTATGATAGGTTTATATTTTGTTAGGAGATAGAAGCGACACAATCCGGTGCCCGGCAATTGTTAAGCAAAATTCTACCTGGAAAAGGAATATTCATTTCGCTTGATCCATGGCGTTTCACCTTCGAATCGCACATCCTTCCGATTGGAAAAGATGCCGTTGCTTAGGACAAAAGTGTGTTTTATGAGGGCTTCCCTTTTTTCATTTCCGTCAAGGCCAACTCTTTCAGTTATGATTTCCAGCTTGCCCTTTTCAAAAAATCGTTTCGAGGTAACAGCTGCCTGATCAAGGAGCGTGCCTTCGTTACATATCCTCAAAGTATCATTTCCATTTGCACTGGGCTCATTTGGAAATTCGTATTCAAGACCAAAAAATAGAATATCTTTAGCCAACGATTACCATGTTATTACGCCTCCTCTTTATCGGCTTAGCTTTTTTTTATGTGCCTGTTGGATTTTACGCCAAAGCGCAAGACCATGAGGTATCGAAGGATAGTGCTGTGTACTTCAAAAAATATGTGCTTCCCCTGGTTATTTATACTCCGGAAACTCAATTTGGATTTGGTGGATTTGGTGTCACACTGTACCACCCCAAAATCAGCAAAAAAGGTTTTACGCGAACTTCTAACATGGAGTTAGCGGTACTGTATACAACCAGAAAGCAAACCATATTTCTGCCGAAGTATACCATCTTTACGGCCGGAGAAAAGTATTATTTTGAGGGGTTGGTGGAAATCTTACTCAACTTCCCTGAATTCTACTATGGCATTGGCGACAAAACACCAATTAAAAACCAGGAACAGGTAGACTACCAATTGGTCGCTTGGGAAGCCAAATGGTTGAGGAAGGTTTGTGAAACAAAAAAGATTTTTCTCGGCCTTGAAACGCGTTTCTTCAACCGGTCAGATGTCAATATTAAACCTGGCGGGTTGCTTTCCACGGAAAAGACCACAGGATACAACGGCAGCACAACGGTAGGCCTTGGACCGGCAATTACATGGGATGAACGGGACAATGTTGTTAATCCCAGCAAAGGAGTCTTTTTGGATATTCGGGCGGCATTCAACCGAAAGGTTCTTGGGGGTACGGTTGCCTACAATCGATTCCTTGTTGATTTCAGAAAATACTTCAATGTTTTTCCTAAGAGGAGGCAAATCCTAGCCTTTGAACTTTATGGTAGCACGGTTATCGGCAACGCTCCGTGGAAGGAGCTTTCGGAACTCGGCGGCCCCAGAATTATGCGCGGTTTTTTTCGTGGACGGTTTAGAGACAAGTCCTTGCTGGCCTTCCAATCGGAATATCGTGTCCCCATTTACAAATGGTTTGGAGTTGTTGGTTTTGCAGGAATCGGTCAAGTGTCCCGATCTCCATCGTTCGTGGTTCGGGATTTGAAGATGTCCTATGGAGGAGGCTTGCGGGTGATGCTTAACAAAAAAGAAAAACTGAATCTCCGCTTAGACTACGGCCGTGGTGACAAGGACAGGAAGGGTTTTTTCTACCTTGGTTTCGCTGAAAGCTTTTAATTGTAAGGAAAGCCTCACCAGACTTTCTATCGGATTCAGTGCCCCGTTGAAATAAGGTATAATCCTGGAGATTATTATTTTGATACTTTTAGCGAGACACCCCAACGCCTCACCCTGCATACCTGATCACGGCCACAACGTGGCATGCACTGCCGGCAACCACAAACAAGTGCCAAACAAAATGGCCATACCGGATACGGTCCATAACAAAAAAGGCAACGCCTGCTGTATAAAATAGTCCGCCACCCAAAAGCCAAATCAGGCCCGAGGCGGGCATCAGTTCCCAAAGAGGTTTGAGCGCAATCACAACAAGCCAACCCATCGCAACATAAAGTATAGTGGACCATTTTCCTTTCCACATCCGCCCTACCGTTTTCAATAGCACCCCACCCAACGCGCATCCCCACACCATCCCAAAGAGCGTCCAGCCCCAAGGTCCGCGGAGAACACCCAAAGTAAAAGGGGTATAGGTGCCGGCAATCAAAAGATAAATGGCAGCGTGATCCAATACATTGAATACACGTTTCGCTCTGTTTATTGCCAACGCATGATAGATCGTTGACGATAAGTATAGATTGATGAGCGTAGCACCAAATATGGCAGATCCAATTACCAAGGCAGTATCGTTCTGTCTTACAGCCGAAATAATTAGAATGGGTGTCGCGGCGATGGCCAGCGCTGCACCTATACCGTGGCTGATGCTGTTGGCGATTTCTTCACCAGTTGTTTGGAAGCGTTCAGTTTTTGTTTTGTTTTCCAATTTGAGTCGGATTTTTTTTACCACAGAGGAATGCACACGGAGATCACAGAAAATATGTTATTCTTTCAGGCACTCGCAATCATTCAAAACATCAATGGTGGTAAAATGCATTCTTCCAGATGGAGAGTCGGATTCTTTACCCGGAGCATACAGAGGGAATACACACAAAAGTCACTGTGGGAATAAATTTTCTCTGTTTCCTCTGTGCAAGCCTCAGTGTGCTCTATGGTAAAATGCATTCTCTTCCGGACGGACCCCTTATTTTATTTTCACCCTTTCTACATTCCACCCGCTGATCTCGATTTCCGGATTGACACCGAGGTGCTTTTCCGGAGCACTCACGGTGATCGTGGTGGTCTCCCCCGGTGCCAAAGAGAAATAACTTGCTGACCAAAAACTGGGCAATATTTCTTCGCCATCTCCCATCAGTTGAGGTCGAATAAAAAACGCAATTTTGTCTGTTACGTTGCTCACCTGCAATGTCCACGTCGCATCGGTTTTTCCTTTTTCCTTTTTCAGGATGCTCGCCTGAATCTTAGTCGGGGCCATGGTATTCAATCCCGTGAAATCCTTATCGGCGGCAAGCCAATAAACGTTGTGTGACAACACTTTACCAGCAGCGTCTTTCAGGTTTAACACCACAAACTGTATTCCCTTCTCTTTTGCCAATATTGTTGCCAACGATACTGTCTCCTTTACTTCGGAAACGCCTAAGCTTACCACCACACTTTGGTGAGATAATAATTTTGAATTGAGGTCAAAGACATCGGCCTCGACTGTCAGTTTGCCAGCAGGCTGATACTGGCGGTTCACAACGGCCACGGTTGTGTTATGGCGATTAAACTGGATATGCAAAGGCTCACATGCGTTCTGCATAAAATAATAACCTGCGTTTGGCTCAAGATACCAATCATAGATCTGCCAGATCACACTGGGGAACGCTGCATTTAGTTTCCAAAGCATAACACCTCCGGTGGCATTCAGTTTGTGCGCGGCAGCTTCAAATATGCCTTGATATCCCATGGCATTCATCAACTGCATCTTGTTGGAAAAATCTTCCATACTGGAAGCTTCTCCGAAGCGGCTTATCATGTCTTTATAATAGAGTTCATAATGACCGTTTCCGGTGGCGGCGTCGTGGTATCCCCAGCTGTTGTTCATCGGAAATGGTGCAGTGCGGTCCCAAACCAGATTGGGTATGATTTTCTTTAGTGAATTATAAGGTGGCTGCGATGGAATGCCAGTCTCGTCCTTGAATACCCAATCTGGCGCTTTCTCAGAAAGCTCATAGTATTTTGCCGGATCGGTCCATGAATAGGGCCCGCCGCTGTAAACACCAGGGGGCTTGTCGTCGGGCCATGAACCTTTCCATCCGACTGGGAGTTTTGCAAATCCGGATGAACTCGGTATAAATGGCCGCGTCCCATCCAGGGTAATGATACTGTCGCGCATGGCATCATACAATTCCTTGCGCGCATGACCTTCGTTGCCACCGGTCCAAACCAGTAAGCTTGGATGATTTCGTATCCGATAGATTGTACTCGTCATGTTGCGAATAAATACTTTGCTCTCCAGCGGCCAGTCAGGCGAACCTTTAAATTCTCCCTGCGTATCACCAGTCACCCAGAAGTCGGACCACACCATAAGCCCATATCGGTCGGTGAGATCAAAGAACACATCAGGAGGAGTAATGCCACCACCCCAGATTCGCACGAGGTTGACATTGGCATTGCGGCAGAGATGCAATTCCTGATCATAGCGCAAGGAGTCCGTATTGAGCATCATGTCAGGCACCCAGGCTCCGCCCATCAGAAATACTTTTTTCCCATTTACAAAAAAATCACGCCGCAGCGATTTGTTCACCTCAAGCGTTTTTGAGCTTACCGTCCGCGCACCAAAAACAACCGAGGTCTCGTCTGTGATTCCGGTTGCGTCCGAGTAGCGAAGTGTTACACGATAGAGGTTTGCTTTTCCATAACCGTTGGGCCACCACAAATGGGGCTGCCGATAGAGCAATTCCTTGGTGTTTTCTGAGTTGAGATAAATGGCCTTTGAACTTCCGGAAGCAAGCATAACGTCTTTTGAAAAGTGAATTGCGTCACCTGTGAAATTCTCCGGCTTGAGGGTTATTAAAAGTTTGCCGTTTTTGTTTTGCACGGCATGGTTGGATAATGTCACACTGAGCGAAAATTTCGCAATCGTTGTGTCTGGTAAGTTGGGCAGCTCGGTCCTGATACGCGGCAGACTCAAGGTAACATCACCTGAGGTACGAAGGAACACAGGTTGCCAAATGCCCATATTGCGATCTCGAACCGGTGGCATCCAGTCCCAACCCACAGAGCAAAGCATGGTCACATTTTTGCCGATGTCCCCGGTAGGTCCACCGTTTTCATAAAAATCATCCAGCGCCTTGAGTTGTTCCTTTGAAGGTAGCCCAGGATAATCCAGCGGATAAATTTTAACTGCAAGTACATTGTCCTCTCCGGCTTTAATATTTTTGCTCACATCAAAGAAATATTCTGCAAACATACCCGCCATCTGCGTGGAGTCGGCGATGGGTTTTCCATTCAGCCAAACAGCAGCGCGATAATTAATGCCTTTGAAGATCAGCTCGAAATGACGGCCCCGGTCAGATTGCGGAACCTTAAAAACAGAGCGGTACCAATAGGGTTTCTTCCAGGGATTCGGATTGTTGGGCAAGTGACTGAATTGTTCCAGATTATACTGCTTATTAAAGGCGTCCGAAGCATCCGGAATCAGCATGTTGTTCATTCCTGAATAGGGATCAGGATATACCCGATTGGCTACCAGGCCGGTCAATACCGTAGAGGGAACCGTGACCGGAAACCAATGGACGTTGGAGTGATAGGCGGAAGTGGAGAGCTGTTCGCCAGATTGATTGATGATGGCGCTCGATTGCAATTCAAAATGGGTTAGCTCTATTTGCTTAGGCCCTGTTTGGCAGAATGCGATTGCGGATAAACAAGTGAAAAGAATAAATATGCTATCCTTAAGTTTCATCGTATGACAGGTTAATAGAATCGGTTCTTTCAGAGAATTGAATCGTGATCTACCTCGTAATATAAACAGAGTAGATAAGTTTAACAACTAACCCAAGCCTTAAGGCTGGGTTATTCAGTGAGGTTGCGGAGGAATGTGATGTAGACCTTTCCTCTGCTTTCGGCAAAGTGATCAAACAGCAACATGAGCATGGCTTGAGCAAATAGGCCAGCGCCGAGACCTTTCCAATTCACAGGCTCTTTGAAAAAAAAGATGAGTGCAAGTCCCACAATGGCGAGTATAATTTCTGCATAGCGGTAGGTTACAAAGCTATGCATCACTTTTTCCATACGAGGAAGTTCTTCGGATTTGATTTTTGGTCTGTCGGAAGTCCAGTATGTTTCAATCCTTTTTATATCCGCCGGTGTCCGAAAATAAATGCGGCCACCTACAATTGATTGGATCAGGGCAATGGCGGCCAGAGAAGAGGCCATCCCATTGTAAAACGGCTTTTTTACAGAAAACCAGAACCACAATGACAGGATCAATCCAACCATTCCCACGACTACGAAACCAAGGCTTTCGGCTCGCTCTGCTTTGAAATAAGTCAGTGCTTCTTTCATTTTCATTAAATTGAAACCAAATCAACTGATTATGAAACAAAAATCCAAGTTTGTCCTGATTACCGGTGCATCAACCGGGATTGGATACGGGGCCGCTAAGGAATTAATCCAAAGGGGCTTCAAAGTGTTTGGTAGCGTGCGTAAACAGGAAGATGCAGATAAGGTAAAATCTGAACTGGGAAAAGATTTTATTCCGCTTCTCTTTGACGTGACGAATGCTCCGGCTATTGACCGTGCGGCAGTTGAAGTAAAGACCCAATTAAAAGAGGAAGGTCTTGGCGGTCTGATAAACAACTCTGGAATTTCGGTTTCTGGCCCGATTGAATTGCTGTCAGTGGAAGAGATGGCTTATAATTTTGAGGTAAATGTGTTTGGCTTGCTGCGCGTGACAAAGGCTTTTCTTCCCTTGTTAGGTGCTCAAAAAGAACATCCCTCCGTGCCGGGAAGGATTTTGAATATTAGTTCCGTAGCCGGCAAGTTGGCGGCGCCTTACATGGGGCCTTACAACGGAACAAAGCATGCATTGGAAGGTATTTCTCATACTTTGCGTCTGGAGCTTTTGAGGTATGGTATCAAGGTGATTATTATCGGACCAGGTCCTATCCAGACTCCCATTTGGGATAAGGGTTCTCTGAAGCGGTTTGAGGGGACATCTTATTATGATTCGCTAGCCAGATTTTTTGGAAAATTTATCGCCGATGGAAAAAAGGGCATGTCACTCGATGAATGCTCACGGCAGATTGGAGACATATATGAAAAGGAAAATCCAAAGGTGCGCTATGCCATAGTTGAGAACAAATTCTTTAACTGGACCGTGCCCACCCATTTGCCTCAAAGTGTGTTGGACGATTATTTTAAGAAACTGATGTGAGATTGACCTCGCACTATTTTAAAATTGTTAACTTTTGATCTGTGAACGCCGGGCAATCCCTACAAACTAAGAAATTTTTGCAAATCCTTAAGAAAAAGGACTCACGCAAAGTGGACAAGTCCTTTCATGAAACCCATGATGAAGTGTTTGAGGAAACCGATTGCCTCACCTGCGCCAATTGTTGTAAGACCACCAGCCCCATATTTTACCAGAATGACATCGAACGCCTTGCTAAATCTTTTCGCATCCGGCCCGGGGAATTTATTGAACAATATCTACGTGTAGATGAAGATCATGATCATGTTTTGAAATCTTCTCCGTGTCCGTTTTTGGGGGATGATAATTATTGCTCCGTTTACGAGGGCCGACCCAAAGCATGTCGTGAGTATCCTCATACGAATAGAAAAAAAATGGTGCAAATCATGGACTTGGTTTATAAAAATACCTTTGTTTGCCCTGCCGTCTTTGAAATGGTCGAAAGACTTAAGAAATTGAAGTGGTAAATAATTAATCCCCATCCTATGAAACGATATTTTGCTTTTTGGGTCGCACTCATTTTGTTTGTTCAGGTATCCCATGCCCAACTGCGGTTGCCGGTTATTTTTAGTGATCACATGGTTTTGCAGCAGAAATCGGAGGTAGCAATTTGGGGATGGGCAGAACCCGTTGAAGAATTAACGATCCGGGGAGGTTGGAGCAAGGAAGAGGTTAAAACAAAGGCGCTTAATTCAGGATTATGGAAAGTGTTGATTAAGACCCCCGCAGCAGGAGGCCCTTACACTGTATCCATTAAAGGAAAAACCGAAATTATTTTGAAGGATGTTATGATCGGTGAGGTTTGGATTTGCTCCGGGCAATCCAATATGGAATGGGGTATGAGCAGCAGTACCGACGCTACCGAGGAGATACCGGTTGCTAATTTCAAGGAAATCCGTTTGTTTAAGATTAACCGGTCCGCTGCAGACTATCCGCAAGACCACGGTGATGGACAATGGCAGCTTTGTACTCCGGAAACGGTAAAGGGTTTTAGCGCCGTTGGGTATTTTTTTGGAAAGAAGCTTTACACCGATCTCAAGGTTCCCATTGGCCTGATTAGCTCCAGTTGGGGTGGTACGCCTGCCGAAGCTTGGACACCGAAGGAAAAAGTGGAAGGAGATCAGGAGTTAAAAGAATCAGCCTCCAAACAAAAAGATCAGCCCTGGGGACCCAAGAATCCCGGGTTGATTTACAATAGCATGATTCGACCCATAGTGCCGTATGGGATAGCGGGTGCCATCTGGTATCAGGGTGAATCCAACACGATAGCTCCCCTTACCTATCAAAAACTAATGAAGACGCTGATCGAGAGCTGGCGGACTGATTTTGGAAAAGAATTTCCTTTTTACTTTGTTCAGATTGCACCATACAGATATGGCCGTCAAAATGAAGGAGTCCTCATCAGAGAACAGCAAGCGAAATTATTAGCTGTGCCCAAAACCGGTATGGTGATTATATCCGATGTGGTCGAAGATGTGGGTGACATTCATCCGAAACGCAAAAAGCCCGTTGGTGACAGGCTCGCCAACTATGCTTTGGCCGACACCTATAAGAAACCGTTGCTGGGCTACCAGTCCCCGGTTTATAAGTTCATGCAAGTGGAAAAGGGAAAAATTAGAATTTTGTTTGACTATGCCCAGATTGGCCTCATTAGTCAGGGTGGAGATCCGACACAATTTGTGATAGCAGGGGAGGATCAGAAATTTTTTCCTGCAAAGGCGAAAATTGATGGGGGCACGGTGGTGGTCTTTGCCAAGGAAGTAAAAGACCCGATCGCGGTCCGGTTTTGTTGGGACAATGCGGCGATCCCGAATCTCTTTAACAAAGAGGGGCTTCCGGTGAGTAGTTTCCGTACCGATACGTGGGAATTGGATATGAGTCCGGTTGCGGAGAAGAAATAGATTAATTTTAACGAATAGTCAATAGAATAGTCATTGGGTGACGACCGAAATAATTCGCATTATCTTTTGCAGATGATGTTCGACCCGGTTGGGGTCGAGACAGTATGGCCTATGTTTGTGGTTATATACGTTTGACCCCGCTGGGGGCAGACAGGATGATCTCAAGATACGCGCAAACCACCTAACCAGGTGTGATCAACCACGCATGAAGAATCACGAAGGGTTTAATGTCTTTAGAACTGAACGCCTATGGAACTGACGACCGAAATAATTCGTGTCAGCTTTTGCGGATGATGTTCGACCCCGTTGGGGTCGAGACGGTATGGCCTATGTTTGTTTTTATATACGTTTGACCCCGTTGGGGTCAGAAAGGATGATCTCAAGATACGCGCAAACTACCTAACCAAGTGTGATCAACCACGCATGAAGAATCACGAAGGGTTTAATGTCTTTAGAACTGAACGCCTATGGAACTGACGACCGAAATAATTCGTGTCATCTTTTGCAGATGATGTTCGACCCCGTTGGGGTCAATAAAGGAGCATCCGAAATCCAGAGACATGAGCAAACCACTGGTGACTTAGTTGGGGTCGATAAGCGTGCATGAGCAATCCCGAAGGGATTTAACGTCTATAGAAAAAGGGCACCACCACAAAATCGACCCCGAAGGGGTCGCACCTTTTGGTCGAATGCGAAAAATCAAAATTGGAAACGAATCAGGCGGAATTAATGAATAAGATCAATATTTTTTCTTAGTTGCTGCAAAGATCGTATGGAGGCTTCGGGTATCAAACCACTTTTATCCGGAGGAACGTCCAGTAATAAATTAGTGCCCCTGGATAGGGCAACCAAGTACATCCCCAATAATTCTTCATCCCTTCTCGGCCGATCTTCTTCATTGAAAAACCATTCCTTGCCAATGGGATCACATACTTCTCCAGGTAAATAGTATTTCTTGCCTTCAATCAAACGCCACTTTTCATGTTTGGTCGCGCTATTGGGTAGAAACCGCTCCAGGTTGATCACATCACTAGGCCAGGCATAGGCCACATTGTAAGTTGACCCATCTCCGATTCCGGAATTCATCACAATCAATGAGTCGGGATGTTTGCCAGCAAGAAAACGATAGAGATCGTTTCGATAATCGCGTGGTAGTACACCCGGGATATCTATCCACCATTCTGCAATCTTTCCGTATTGGGAAGCCAGTTCATCCAACTGCTTCCATTGAAAATCACGATAGGCTACGGTCGTATAGGCTTCGTTAAAGCCGGTCATGGAGGGCGTGACCGAACCCATCAGGTGATGATTGTCCCACGAACAATAATAGAATCCTGGTAGGACGCCTTTGGATTCACAGGCCTTTACAAATGATTCCACCACATCGGTAGTATTGCCACTCTTGCCAACATGATAATCCGTATGACGACTGGGCCATAAACAAAATCCAGAAACATGCTTGGTCGTCAGGATGGCATATTTCATTCCCGCATCCCGCGCCACACCAATCCATTGATCGACATCTAATTTGTCGGGAAGATAAAAAGAGGCGGGTTTGTCACCTCGGGATAACTCGTCTCCATCATAGGTGCTCATTCCAAAGTGGATGAACATTCCATATCCCAGATTCTCCCATTGTTTCAGTTTTTCGATGCTTAGCCGTTGACTTCCTTGTTCGTTTCCGGCAATAAACCCTCTGGCTGATTCCGCTTGAGCGGGAAAGTGATTTCCTTTTGAGAATGTTGGAAACAGAGCGCTGGCACCCAACGTGGCACCCAGGCGCAATAAGTTCCTACGTGAAATGGATTGGTCAAAATGCTGCATATATAGATTTTTATTGAGCGAAAATCCTGGATAAATAAAGCTAATCAATATTGTCGTTGGTCCTTTTTGGAAGGGCCTCTTGCTAAAAATTGGGCATAAAAAAGTCACCCTACTTTTTTCGTAAGGTGACTTTCGTTATTTTTTAATTCAATTAAGCTACCTGTGCTTCCAGTTTAGAAGAAAGTACCGACTTCGGCACGGCACCAACTTGCTTGTCCACAATCTGTCCTTTTTTGAACACGAGTAAAGTAGGAATGCTGCGCACGCCATATCTTGCGGTTACATTTGGGTTTTCATCTACATTCAGTTTGGCAACAACTGCCCTGCCTTCATAGTCGTTCGCCAGTTCTTCCACCACTGGACCAATCATCTTGCAGGGGCCGCACCATTCTGCCCAAAAATCCACTAAAACGGGCTTTTCACTATTAATAATTGCATCAAAATTTGCATCTGTAAGTTCAATTGTCTTGCCCATGAGTCTCTGTTTTTAGGTTGTTTATTTGTGTCAATGGTTGAACACAAATATAGATCAAAATAGTTCCGGATGATGATGATTTAGTTTATTCACTTGTTGGAACTGCCGGATAGAGAGTCGGATTTTTTACCACGGAGACCACAGAGGAATGCTCACGGAGGTCACGGAAATTTCTTTGCCTTGTCGAACATTAAACATTAAACATTAAACCTTAAACATTATACCCTGTATTAATAAACCACTTCCACTTCCACCTCCGGTATCTTTTTAAATTTCTTCACCATCTCGTTTACCGGCTTCACGCGGAACTTTCTCGAAAGCAACTCCAGGGTGATGTTCTCCTGGTCGTCGCGGACTTTCAAATATAACGGCGTACCCCCACTGTATTCCTGGCAGAGTTTTTCGATTTGAGTAATCAATCCGGCACTAATGGAAATCGCATTCACCTTAATTTGCAGACCCTTCGTCCGTTTCACACCAACCTCATTTAATAATTCAATATTCCGGATCCGGAATTCCAGATTTTGTTCACCCCACGATTTGCGGATCACATTGCCCTCAATAAACAGGAACAATCCAGGCATGAGGAAGGACTTGAACTTAAGGTAATCATCGCTCCAAAGCATAAATTCAAATTTGCCAGAGTAATCCTCCACCACCATTTTACCAAAAGGCCTTCCGGTTTTGGTGAGGCGGTGTTCAACCGAAGAAACAATTCCCCCTACTTTGAATTCTTTTCCTTCCGATCCTTCAATGTCATTCAGTATCGTGATTGCTGCATTGCAGAAGGCGTCCATTTCAAATTTGAAATTGTCGAGCGGGTGGCCGGAAATGTAAACGCCCACCACTTCTTTTTCGAAATGAAGTTTTTCAATCTCACTAAACGGCTCTACCGGATCCACTTTTGGGGGTGGCATTTCTGTGCCGGTGGTTCCGCCAAACAGGCTCGCTTGTGCACTCATCGTTTCTTGCTGTAGTTTGCTGGCATAGCGTATTACTTTTTCCGTCAGCGAGATATCATTTTCTTTGGCGTAAACATATTGACGACGGTGGTATTCCTTGAAGCAATCGAAGGCGCCTGACAAAGCGAGGCATTCAAATGTTTTTTTGTTAACCGAGCGTTGACTTAGTCGCTTGGCGAAATCAAAAATATCTTTATACGCGCCGTGGGCATCGCGTTCCAGAATGATAGCCTCTACGGCAGCATCGCCTGCGCCTTTGATGGCACCTAAGCCAAATCGGATTTGCCCGTTCTTATTTACCTCAAAGAACACACCGGACTCATTGACGTGAGGTCCCAATACTTCGATACCCCGCTTACGGCATTCTTCAATAAAGTAGGTAACATTCTCCAGATTACTTTGCGAATGTGTGAGCACGGCCGCCATGTATTCTGCCGTATAATTGGCTTTTATATAGGCAGTGTGATAAGCGATAAGGGAATAGCATGTAGAGTGGGATTTGTTAAAAGCATATTGCGCAAAGGCCTCCCAGTCCTTCCATATCTTGTCGGAGATGCGTTCATCATGGCCGTTGCTTTTACAGCCTTCGATAAACTTGTCTTTCATCTTGTCCAGCACGTCCTTCTGTTTCTTACCCATTGCTTTGCGCAATACGTCGGCGTCGCCTTTGGAGAAATTGGCAAGCTTCTGGGAGAGCAACATTACTTGTTCCTGATACACCGTAATACCGTAAGTGTCTTTCAAATACTCTTCCATTTCCGGTAAATCGTATTTGATCTGCTCGCGTCCGTTTTTGCGTGCAATGAAATTCGGAATGTATTCCATCGGGCCGGGCCGGTAGAGTGCATTCATTGCAATGAGGTCTTCAAACTTATCTGGCTTAAGGGCCTTGAGGTAGTTCTGCATCCCTTCACTTTCAAACTGAAACGTACCGGTGGTATCACCGCGCTGATAAAGCTGATAGGTCTTTTGATCATCAAGCGGAATTTTGTCTATGTCGATATCAATTCCTTTTCGCTTTTTGATGTTCTTGAGCGCGGTGGTGATAATCGTGAGCGTTGTTAATCCCAGGAAGTCCATCTTCAGCATCCCCGCACTTTCCACCACACTGTTATCAAACTGCGTGACCAGCATGTCGGAATCTTTTGCGGTGGAAACCGGTACAAACTTGGTCAGGTCATCGGGCGTGATGATCACACCACAAGCATGCGTGCCGGTGTTGCGCAGGGAACCTTCGAGAATGATAGCTTGTTTTAAAACATCGGCCCTTTTGTCATTGCCCTGACGGATTTCATTTAACTCCCGAATTTCTTCGAAAGCTTTTGCAAGGGTTGTGCCCGGCCTTTCGGGAACCATTTTGGCGAGTATGTTGGAATCGCTGAGCGGCAATTCCATCACCCTGGCGCAATCGCGGATGGCAGATTTTGCAGCCATGGTGCCGTAGGTGATAATCTGTGCGACCTGGTTTTTTCCGTATTTGGTAATTACGTAATCCAAAACCTTGTTGCGCCCTTCATCGTCAAAGTCAATGTCTATATCTGGTAATGAAATCCGGTCGGGATTTAGAAAACGTTCAAACAGCAAATCATAAGCAATCGGATCAACGTTGGTGATCCCTGTGCAATAGGCAACTGCTGACCCGGCGGCCGACCCCCGTCCCGGCCCAACGGAAACGCCCATCTCCCGCGCTTTGCTGGTGAAATCCTGTACGATCAGAAAGTAGCCCGGATATCCTGTTTTTTTGATGGTCTCCAACTCAAAATCCAATCGCTCACGGATTTCTGTCGTGATTTCCGGATATCTTTTTTTGGCGCCTTCGTAGGCCAGGTGCTTGAGGTATTCATCCTCGGAATCAAAACCGCCTGGAATTTCAAACTTCGGTAGTAATACAGCGCGTTCCAGTTTATACGTTTCTACTTTTCCAATGATTTCGCTGATGGTCTCAATCGCGGCCGGCAAATCGCGAAAAAGTGTTTTCATTTCCTCCTGTGACTTGAAATAGTATTCACTGTTGGAGAGTCCATAACGTTTGCCTCGACCTTCGCCAATGGGCGTTGATTTGAATTCGCCATCTTTAATACATAGGAGAACGTCGTGTGCATTGGCTTCTTCTTTTTGAAGATAGAAGGATTCATTTGCGGCAAAATAGCGGACGTTATATTTTTCACAAAATTTGAGGAGGGTCTGATTTACATGATCCTCTTCGGGAATGCCATGGCGGTTGAGCTCAACATAAAAATCCTCACCAAAGGTTTTGTGCCACCATATAAATGCATCTTCCGCCTGCTTTTCCCCGATGTGCAGGATCAGGTGTAGGATTTCACTTCCCAGCCCCCCCGTAGTGGCAATGAGCCCTTCCTTGTATTGTTCCACCAGCGCTTTGTCGATGCGCGGATTAATTCCGTAAAGTCCTTCGGTGAATCCCAGGGAACTTAGTTTGGCAAGATTTTGATAGCCTGCTTTACTTTTGGCAAGTAACACCTGGGTGTACCGCTTGTCGGGATTGTCTTTTGTGAATTTGAGTTTCTTGCGCTCGTCGGCAAGGTAGAGTTCACAACCTACGATGGGTTTAATTTCGTGTTTCAATGCCTCGCTTACAAACTTGAATGCGCCGTACATGTTGCCAAAATCGGTCATTGCTACGGCTGGCATTCCGGTTTCCAGGGCTTTCGCAATGATTTCTTTTACATCGGGCGTGGCTTGCAATACGGAATACTGTGAATGAAGATGCAAATGACAGAATGGACTTTCGGTCAATGTTTCATTTTCAGAATCCGAGGAATAGTCTACGCCTTTTCGCTTTTCGCGTTTGGTTGAATTCCCCGCCTGAAGATTAGGCTCTTCATAAACAATTTTATCAACTGAAACACCTTCGGCTGTCTTGACTATTTTTTTCTTGATGAGTTCGAAGAAACAGCGGGCCGTGGCGGCTACATCATACGACGCATCGTGAGCGTCTTCAAAGTTTTTTCCAAAAAGCTTTTGATGAAGTTCTGATAGCCTTGGCATCTTGAGTCGGCCACCAATCCCGCCG
>JAYVXP010000082.1:0-20472 GCA_043785125.1 Bacteroidia bacterium | reverse complement strand
CGTGTTCACCCTGATCTACCAGAACCTGCTTGAGCACCCCTTCGAACAACACATTATCTTTTATAATTGAACATTCGAGCCCTTTGGCAACAATTCCGTACGCGGGAGAATAGCCTCCCTTTCCCTCGTCATCCCGGCCGGAGTGCATGGCGTTACCGGTAAAGACGAGACCCTTCACGTGTTCAAAACGGGCATGAGCATTATCGAACTCATCTTTTAAACCCCAATCGGGTTTAGCGCTCCGGTAAATTACATTTCCGGTGATGGCGAGAGTATGACAATTCTTTTGACCTTCGCGCGGGAGGAGCGCAATTCCACAACGTCCTGACCGGTCTATATAGTTGCCGTTAATGTTATAATGGCTGCCACCGCAAATAACAATTCCTCCTTCCTGGTTCCATTCAATGCGATTACCGGTAAGGGTATTCGATGAGTTTTCATCATAGGAGGCATACCCCGCTTTTCCATTTCCTGAAAACCAATTGTCGAGAATAAATCCGTCCCAACCACGTACCCGGAGACCGCATCCTTTGTTGGCGAAGCAATGACTGTGTCGGACACAAAAGCACCAGATGCGCTCAAGCCGGATACCGTCTCCGGTAAAATTCTCAACCCGGCACATATCAATGCGAGGTGTATCTTCCTGAACACCATAGTCGGGTTTGTCTACGAGAATACCATGGGCTCCTCCGGGCAGCTCACCTCCGTCCAAGCAAAGTCCAAACAAGTACGCCCCGTATGCTCCGGTGAGATTGATCAGACATCGGTTACCTCCTTTAAATTTTAGGATGGTGCCCCTCCCTTTTCCATAATCCCATGCAGGCAAACCATAAATTCCAATACCTACCGGTACTTTCAACTCTGAACACAAGTAGGTCCCTTGGGGAATAAAAACAGATCCGTTGTTTATTGCGGCTGCATTCATCGCTTTTTGAATGGCTCCGGTATCATCCGTTGTGCCATCTCTTTTTGCGCCGAAGTCGACTACATTCAGCATGCCTTTTTCATTTTTTTCCTGTTCGCCCAATCCCGCGCCGGCAGCGGTGGTTGCCATGGCAGAAGCAGCCACCACGGCGCCCATGGAAACAAAATCGCGTCTTGAAAAACTTTGCTGATGGTTCATAGGGTCCTCCTTTTTTGTCTATAGTTCGGTTACTTCAATTTGTCTACTTTACTTAATCCCCTGATGGGATAGCAAAGGCAATACATTAACCGCTCCAGCTATTTACAAAAGTTGCACTCAAAGATCAAGACTTGAGAAGGATTGGAACGGTTCATTTACAATTCTCAATGGTTCTGTTCGTCAATCCGCACTGGATTCTTACATCCATTGGATTGTAGCCCAATTTGAAAGGCAAATGAAAATGGTCAGAAGTAATTTGCCATCAAAAAACAAACAAACAATGAAAAAATCAGTTTTACTCTTCATCGGACTGCTCTTGGTGAGCAACGTAGTCCTCACTTCCTGCGGAACAAAAATGTACGCTAAAAGCGCCTACCGGCAAGGTCATCATGCCACCCGGCATGGCATCAAGGCACAAGCTCGCGTTACCAGGATGAGCAAACACTTTTGGTTTTAAGATCTGGGCTGATGGGGTGAACTAACTACCCACTTAAGGCTGTGGTTAGTTCATGGCCCCATACGTCAATGTGATTCCTGATTGATCTCATCCATTCTTTTATACATCGTTTTGAATGTATCCCAGGGTGTAAAAGTTTTATTCTTAGGACTCACATCGCTTGATGCGGCCTTTACATTGATTCCATAAAAGCCATCCATAAACGGTTCGGGGCTCGACCAGACTGTTTGCATCATTCCATAGTACCGATCTTTCATTTCTTTTGTTGCGTATTTTCTGAATCGGGCCATATCTTCAGCCTGCATGACGGCGTTGGAAGGATTTCTCCAGGGACACGTAATCACTCTGAGCCCTTTCATTGCAAAATAGACTGCGGTCTGATCGGGCCTTTCATAATGCCAATCGCAAATGACCACGTCTTTCGGTATCAAATCGATTGCCCGGTAAGTATAATTGTAGCTGGCTTCCCAAAAACCAATTCCGGTTGACTTACCGTCAATAAGACGATCTCCCCAGATCCACAATTCCTTGTTTTTGAGCGCGAGATGATCTCTGATCGTTCTGACTTCTCCGGCAAAAAGCTCGGCTTTGTCAATCCCCGAGCATCGCGGGCACTTGTCGCTGCCCAGATAAAACACTTCATCCATCCCGGCATGAAAGGCATCAGCATGAAAAGTATCGCAAATCTCATCGACAAGAGCAAAAACCACTTTATGCAAATCAGGATGAAGCGGGCAATAGCTCTTGCAATACAATCCGTCAGCATTAGGCCAAGCATAGTTTTCAGGCATTTTTACTTCGGGAGTCTCATCAAATTCAGGAAACACCTTTAGGATGGCATACGTTTTCCCGGCCCAGGATTGATGGCCCAGTAAATTGATCTGCGGAATAATCCTGATCTTGTTTTTTGCACAAACATCCACCAGCTTCCTGACATCCGATTTGGACAACGCACCGGAATCTCTCAATTGCGGATAGCTTTCAAATTGATAATTGAAATCAACTCTTAAAAGAAGCGTGTTGACTTTTCGTGTGGCCAATTCATCATTAATAAATTTAACAAAGCGGTCTACATCTTTTGCCTTGGGGGCACCGATGGCAAAGCCCCTCACCAGAAAGATTGGGTCAGGAGCAGGCTGACTAAACAAGCTGGACTGAAATGCCATGAACAAAACCAGGATGCAAAATATTTTACATTTATTCATATTGCAATGTGTTAAGGTGATTTTCTGACTCATATTATTTGACTTGATGTGTAAGAATCTTAACCATGGGTTCGTCAGGCTTCATGTCCTTATCGACAATTCCAAAGGACCCCGATTTATAATTCCAATTGGCATACCCAACTCCATTTTCGTCAAAGACAGAAATCATATCAGTGTACCAGGCCAGTTTGGCTGCTCGTGGGGCATCGTCAATGACGCCAAATTCCCCGCAATACAAAGGCAATTTAAGGCGGGCTGCCACCGCCAGGGGTTTTTTCATCATTTTAAAAAGTGTATCGCGATTATACACCCGTTGTTCTGCGGGAGTTTTACCATTCAGTACAATCTGGCCCGGATAATTTACTTCTCCTTTAAAGTCTTTCAGCAACGTCCATGAAGCGTGATAATGTGTGAGAAAAAATGGTTCATAGAAATGAAAACTTAACAAGATGTTTTTGTCATTCTTTGGGATTTTCAACTCATCAAAAGTATTGGCCGATTGCCAGCGGTTTGAACCGATCACCAACACACGCTCGGGCTCCCATTGACGAATTGAATCCACGACCCGCGCTACTAGCGTGTTCCATTGTTCCGCATCGTCCGCGACAGGCTCATTCATCAATTCATAAGCAACCATGCCCTGTGGCCACTTGTGAAGAAAAGCCGATAGATCTTTCCAGAAGACAATGAATTTGTCTTGTTCTGCAGGCACGGTCCAAAGTGGTTTTTCTTTTGCGTTAAAATGATGGGAACGGAGAATGTGCAAATCAACAATTGCCCTGAGTCCAAATTCCTGACACCATGACAAACTGTTTTTTAACAGTTCGAAAGCATCTCCATTACGTTTGCCGTTTTCATCCCACATTTGTTCCTCATCAATGGGTATCCGGATATGGTCGAACCCGGCTCCATGAATGTAGTCTACATCTTTACGAGTAAAAAAACTGGCGCGATCGTTACCCCTTCTATCACTTTGCGATAGCCAATGAGCGATATTTGTGCCTCGCTTGACACTGAATGATGCATAGGTGTCAGATTCATTTACTTGATTTTGTTTGTTTAGCTGGAATCTCATGGTGGTGGCGCAAAGTGCCAGAATGGCGAATAGATAAATCAGGTTACGTTTCATGAGAGGGTTCTTTAAGTCAATTTAAAGCTAAGTGATTTCATCATCACATGGAATGCAAGATTTGTTAAAAAGATAAAAAAGTCAATGCATTTAGTGTTCAACGGACCAAAAACGTAAATTTGGTAGGATATAAGGTACTATTGTCTGGCTCTTTTGCAATGAAACAACGATTACGATTCCATAGATTATTTTTAATGAGTTTGGTCATTCCGATGGTTCTATTGTCTTGCCCGCTGGCAGCCCAGGTCGATACCGATGCATCGGACAAAACAAAAACCCTTTACGCCAATCTCAAGCTCATCCAAAATAGTTTTTCTTTTATGTTTGGCCAGGAGTTCTTCAATAGTTTTCAATACAATTCCGGAAGTGCTGAAGGAAATAAAACCTCTTCCGATAGCAAAGACATAACCGGTTCACATCCTGCCGTGCTGGGATCTGACTTCCATTATTATCTCGAAAAAGATGCGACCGAAAGAGGCTATCACACCGAGGCAGTCAAATGGGCCTATCAGCAAGGCTATGCCATCACATTTGATTGGCACCTGAGTGGAAAAGGAACCACCACTTATGAATACATGGATGCGACAAAGGATTTGGTCGATAGCATTGTTGCCTACCCGAATGGGCAAGACCGGGCTTGGTTATATGGTCAATTGGATTCAGTAATAGACATCATCAACAATGACCTGGTCGTTGGAAGTGATCGGATTCCCATCGTTTTTCGCCCGTGGCATGAGATGAATGGTGACTGGTTTTGGTGGGGCACCAAAGCGACAACACCGGCAAATTATAAAGCCTTTTATGCCCTCACCGTGGATTATGTAAAGGCAAGAACCAATAGTGTCTTGTTCTGCTGGTCACCCAACACCCCGGTTGACTTTGACTTTTACCCCGGAGATACTGTGGTCGATGTGCTGGGGGTTGACTATTACGAAACCACAACTACAACGCTGCAACAGGAATTGGCTTCTCTTGTGAATCATGCGCAGGCAAATAATAAGGTGGCAGTATTTTCGGAAACAGGAAATCGTACAACAAACGGCGATGATGCGGCCATGTATTGGAAAAATACAATCCTGCCTGCGATAGTAAATGATCCCGGGGGGCGACCTATTAAAATAGCGTGGGCGCTGACCTGGATTAACGCAAGCTGGTCATTTGCCTATGTGCCGTATTCGGGCAGCAGTGAAGCAGCCAAGCAGAGTTTCCGCGACTTCAAGAATTCGCCGTATGTTTTGTTCGGCGATGAAATACAAAACCTGTATTCGCCCTGGGTTGTTACCTCCGTTACCGACGAGCCTATCCCTGTGGACCCATTGCAGTTGTATCCCATACCAGCAGACAATATTCTTACCATTAAATTAAATGGATTTCGTAAGCCGGCTACAATAACCATTTATGATATCAGTGGGCGGCTAGTTGATCAATTGATTGTGGACACCGAAGAAATCACGGTTAGGATAAATGAGATACTGAAGCCCGGTTTGTACCTTGTCAGGGCAAATGACAATTCAAAAACAGTCAGCAAGAAAATATTGATCAGATAGGGCTTTGAACAAAAACGCGTACGGCACAAAACAAATCTTCTTGAATCAAATGATGATTTATAAAAGTCAAAGCACCGTTGCACTCGCCAATGCCAGGAAAATGGTTTTTTTAATTTTACTGTTTTCGGTTTTTTTCACATTGGGTACCCAAAACATTCTCTTAGCTCAGCAGCCGAAGACTTCCTGGTCAGTTAAGTTTAAAGGAATGGGCATTTTCTCTTCACCAAGGGTAACGGACCTGAATGGTGATGGGATCGGTGATATCATTATTGGTGCGGGTCGAACAGAATTTCACAAATGTGATTCTGCTGTAATGGCCTTGAATGGTTTGAATGGAGAAGTACTGTGGACAGTTTCTTCCGTTGACCATATCTTTACTTCAGCCATGTTGAAAGATTTGAATGGAGACGGAACCCAGGACATTTTTATAGGAGGCCGTTCTGCCGAGCTCATGGCCATCAATGGCAAAACCGGAAAGATCCTATGGAGGTTTGACAAGAAATCGGGAGGCATTAAGTGGCTCAATTTTTATAACCCCCAGTTTATCAAGGATCAAAACAACGATGGTGTCGAAGACATTCTTACGTCAAACGGGGGGAACGTATTGGCCGAACCTTTTGAACAAAAAGACCGAACACCAGGTAATCTGGTCGTCCTCAGTGGAAAAAACGGAAAACTTTTGGCCAAAGCCCCAATGCCGGATGGTAAAGAGACGTATATGTCGGTGGTGGCTCATCGTATGCCAGATAGCAAAGATTACCAGGTTATCTTTGGAACCGGTGGCGAAACGATCGGGGGCCATCTTTATGTCACTACGCTTTCGGATATTTTACGCGGAGACATTTCACACGCAAAAATATTGGACAGCTGTGCTGATAAAGGATATATCGGGCCACCCGTTTGGATTGATATTAACCTTGATGGTATCCTTGATATTGTTGCTAATGCGGTGGAAGGAAAATTGCTTGCTTTCGATGGCAAGACCTATGATAAATTATGGTCGGTAAAGATGCCGGACACGGAAGCGTATAGTTCCATTGCTCCTGGCTACTTTACGGGAGGAGATCAGGTGCCGGATTTTTTTGTTTCCTATGCCGTTGGCCACTGGCCTGACTTTGGATGGAGTCGACAATTCATGGTGAATGGCGCTACGGGAAAAATTGCCTACCTCGATTCACTCGGCAGTTATCAAACCAGTACGGCGGTTGTTATGGATTTGAATGGCGATGGAATTGATGAGGCAATCCTGAATGTAAATAGCCAGGTCTTTGATGCCATGAATAATCCAACTTTTCAAAATATACTCGTGATTGTTGATTTTAAGAGTAATGAAGTCTTACAGATCTGGGACGGTAACCCGGGAAGTAATCTTGCCTCCACACCCTGGATTGGTGACATGGACCACAATGGTTTATTGGATATTGTCTATTGTCACGGAACCAACTTAAAGAAGACTTACAGTTTTGATGGATTGCAAGTGAACCGCGTCGCTACTCAGATCCCCATCAAGTCAGAAATTAGGTGGGGATCGTATATGGGGAGTAAGTATGACGGGGTTTTTGAGAAAATAATTCGATAATTAATTATCGAATTATCGTCAGTTTCTCAATCGCCAGGGCCCCAATTTTCTTGCCCTGGATTACACCTTCATCACAAGCATCACGAAAATGAATTCCTCCGTACAAGCGGGAAAGTGCGGCTTCATTGGCAGCCTGATAAAATGAATCAAAACTTCTTTCAGGCAAACCAAAGTACACTTCCGAAGTGTCGGTAAACTTGAAATGATCACCCAGCAGATGCGTCAGAACCACGGCAACCGAAGAAGAAGCAACGCTGTGACCACTCGTGTATTCAGGGAAAGGAGGCGTTTGCAATAGCGGCCTCCACGAAGCATTTATTAATTTATTGATGGCCGTTTCCGGTCGGATGCGATCACTGTAGTATTTTTCCTGCCAACAACTGATGAAGGCATCATGTAATGTAAGTGCGACCATCGTATGAATTAAAATGGCTGAATCCAGCGGTATGTCAGCTTTCTTGCATGCTATCCCAGTGATCCCCATCCAATGCCCTCCGGGCGAAATTTTTTTCAAACCGATGGCCATGTGGCCTGAATAGGTTACGGCGAAAGGGTTACAATCCCAAAAACTCGCAATTTTCCTTTGCGCTTCTGTGAGGCCATTGCCAATCGTATACACTTCGCGCATCAGTGTATAGAAAGCACTTGTGGAATCTCGGCTGAAGGCAACCGGTGCGCGGGGCGAAAACTGACTTGCCGTGTCCATAAAAAAGGGTCGAATCGTTTTCCATTGCGGTTCAACGGCCCCCATGTATTCTGGCGGCGTGGGATACCAATGCCCTTCGACTTTACTGGGCGTATAATGGATGTACGTGCTTAGTCGGTTGTAACCATCCATTTTTGCATATTTCACTACTTGCCTGGCTATTTCTGTCGCATAGCGGATGTGTTCTTCCAAATTTTTTTCATCCATCATTTTTTTTGATCTAAAATGACTAACGAGATCTTTTTTCTTTTCCTCTAATAAGTATCCGGAAGGCATAAGTTGACGGCCTACTTCGAGGAGGGCATAATTGGCTGAGAAAGCAGCGTTAAAATTTTCAGGAAGGGGAGTTGGCTGAATTCCGGGGTTTACTTTCAATTGAGTATTGATGTTGAGCAAGGGATGTTTACCGTAAAGAATGGCTTCATAAGCGCCCAGCATGGCGTACGCGTAAACCCGACTCGCGGCAGGCGGATTTGCAACATCATGCAACATCACTTCCGATAAATTGAAAACGTGATCCGTCAGCATTTGCAGCGCTAACTGATTTCCTTTTTGTGAGAAACCGTTTGTCTGGCTGAGTAAAAAAAACAAAATAAAAAATAAACCCCTTGTTACACGCATCATTTCTTCAATTTATACATCTGAGTTCCCACATTATTAATTCCTACCAACAAAAACCAATCCTCATTTATTTTAACAGACTGAAGTGACTTGGTATCCCCGATAATACTTAATCCTGATTGGGTTTGGGGAACGTAAGTAAAATTTCCTTTCCCATCCCCCTCAAATAATTGACCAAAATTAGCATCAATCACACCAATCCTGATACGTATGGAACTTTGATTGCCCGCCATTACAATATCCATGTTGCCATCTTTATTATAGTCAACTAAAGTCATCGCGTAAAGAGGTGAGAATTGGGCCTGATGGGGGAGCGAGTGGAGAACAAACTTGTTTTGCTTGTTCTCTAAATAAACGGTCTCCAAAACCGTAGCCTGACGTACTTCGGCATCCTTGAGATCCACCTCGGAAAAAATGTTGTTGAGTTGAGCGCCAGAGTAAGAAGCGTAATCCGTGAACTTGCTTCTCATGCTGTACATTTGGTCGAGGAGTTCATCGCGACTGGCGAATGGATACGATTTACCTTGAATGTAATAGTTAAGAATCGGATCAACAGACCCGTTCTTGTCGAAGTCTTTGTATACCAGCGTAATGGGTTCACCCGCGCTTGCCCGTAGTTGGGTATTCAACCCAAAGTTGCCGGCCACAATATCGAGGTCTCCATCATGATCAAAATCATATACGATCATTTTGGTCCATAATCCGGTCAGGGGCTGGTCAAAAAACTTCGCAGTGCTTGGATCCAGGCTTTTGCCTTCCTTATTCAAGAAAACTTCAATGGCCATGAACTCACCCATAACGATCAGATCTTGCCAACCATCACCATTCACATCCAGCCACTTTGCGTCCGTGACCATACCTATTCGTGCCAATGACGGCGATTTTGAAGCGGCAATGTTTTCAAAGTGACCACCATTGTTCTGCAAAAGAAAGCTTTCAGGGGTCAAAGGATATTTTCCGGGAATCACACGACCGCCCACAAACAAGTCAAGATCCCCATCATGATCAAAATCACTTGCTGCAACGCAGGATTTACTAACTAACATCTCCGGAAGCGTGTTGGTTGAAAGGGTGAATTTTCCAATCCCATCATTCATGTACAATCTGTCCTGCAAGGATTTGTCGGTGGCCTCATAATCATTGTATCCGCCGCTGACAATGTACAAATCAAGGTCCTTGTCACCGTCTGCGTCAAAGAACAAAGCATCGGCATCGGTAAATTGTTTATCGAAATTTACCGAAACGGATACATCAAAACCCCCTCGGGAATTCTGTATAAAAAGACCTCCCGGATTTCCTTGTGATCCCCCAACAAAGACATCAACCCTTCCATCGTTATTTACATCCCCTGTGGCCATAATGGGGCCGCAAGTGGTCAACATAGACAACAGCAGGGGTTGTCTCTTAAAATCATTGTAGCCTTCCTCAGCATGAGTATAATTGATTAACGATTTTACTTTGGAGAATACAGGAGGAGAGGGAGGTTTAGATTTGTTGGGTGGCCGGTCATCATTTTGATCTTCATGGATCTGTAGAAGTTGATTCGACTTGACGTCCCTCAACGTTCTTTCCAACCCGGACATCCATGTGATTTTTATCGAATCCACTTTCTCTGCCTTACCCAACCCTACGTGAATGCGATCGCTCACGCAGGATTGAAATCCCCTGGCTGGCACTTGCTCAAGATATTGTACCGTTCCGCGGTTGTAGATTCTGATTTTGGCTCCGATTGCCCTGGAGTTTTTACCAGCGCCGGTTAACTTTAACTGCAAGTAGGCTTGATCGGGATGCTGTTCACGCGATTGGTTCCTGAAAATAGAGGTCATGGCGTTTTGATGATTCACCACCAGGTCAAGGTCACCATCGTTGTCCAGGTCGGCGTAAGCTGCTCCATTGGAAAAGTTGTTTTCCTGAAATCCCCACTCCATACTTTTATCCGTGAAGGTCAGGTCACCGTTGTTGCGGTACAGGTAGTTGTGTACGGGTGTAGACGTCATGGTGCTGACCAGGTGAAACGTGTCTGCTTTTTCATTTGCTTTTCCCTTCTGAAAATAGTAGTCGCCTTTGTATTTGAGGAAATCCCGGTTTGTATAATCGCGATAATAACCGTTACTAATAAAAAGATCCTTCCAGCCGTCATTGTCATAGTCAGCAAACAAAGGCGCCCAGCTCCAATCGGTTTTGCACGTACCTGAGAATTGCCCGATTTCACTGTAGGTTCCATCTCCATTGTTGAGATGGAGCATGTTGCGCATGTTTTGGAAATAAAAACCATTGAGGACCATCAATGCGTAGTGTTCATAGTTTTCGGGACCGTACAATAATTTTTGTCTTTTATTGTCTTCGGGTAGCATGTCCACTGTAAAGATATCCGGCCATTCATCGTTGTTGATATCGCTCACGTCCACCCCCATAGAGAAATAGGAGATATGTTGCATGTATTCTGTCATCCGGTCGGTAAATGTTCCATCGCGATTATTAATATAAACATAATCCGGCTCGACATAATCGTTGGTCACATAGATATCCAACCAACCGTCTTTGTTGATATCAGCCACGGCGATACCCAGACCAAAACTGAGCGGGCTGCCTTTTATACCGGCTGCGATGCTGACATCAACAAAATGCCCGTTGTCATTTCGGAATAATTTATCGCCAGCGTAGGGATCTCTTGTTTCTTTTGCTTTGGCAAATTGAAATTCACGAATAACCACCACGTTGTGATTAAGCAAAAACATGTCCAGGTCGCCATCGCGGTCAAAATCAAAGAAGGAAGCATGCGTAGAATAACTTGGATCATCTAGCCCAAATTCTTTTGCCCTTTCTGTAAAAGTCAGATTGCCGTTGTTGATGAAGAGTTTGTTTCTCCTTTTTTCAGGATCACCTTTACCAGAATAGCAAACATAGATATCCAGGTTTCCGTCGCCATTGACGTCGGCCATAGTTACTCCTGTTTTCCACCCCTTCTCACACAGGAGTCCTGCCGATGCTGTGATTTCTTTAAATTTAAAACCACCCAGGTTAAGATAAAGGGCATTCGGTTTCATGTTGGCCGAAAAGTAAATATCTTCCAAACCATCGTTGTTAATGTCACCTATGGCGACTCCGCCACCGTTATAGAAATATTCATACGTCAGGACATTTGCCTTGGGGCTTTCCGCCAAACTGTTTTTGAAGTTCACGCCGCTCAATGCAGGTGGCACTAACTCAAACAGCGGTGTTTTTTGAGAATACAATGAATGGGACACGAAAATTAATAAACCAAAGCTTGCCGCTCTTTTCATGCTTTAAGAATTCTAGGTGAAGACTTGTTTCTGTCCGACTCATTCCCTGCTATAGGCTTGTAAGTCAGGACACATTTCATCCGTTGCAACGGACCCTTGATGACAAAGGTAAAATTAAAAAATGACTGTCTTTGATCCAATAAGACGGCATACTAATAATATTGTTATTTTTAAAGCCCATTGAATACGTGAACCTAACTAATCGGAGCCTTGCTGCTGCTCTCAATTAGGGCTATATTTATGGGGCTTGAAATCATTGTTGAGGACGAATGGGAGAAGATCAGGCTTTGGCAACGCATTGACGATTTGTGTACCTGCAAAAAATAAAATGATGAATAGATTTTCAATAAAGACAAACTTTCTCTGTTTGGTTATCTTAATTCTTCTGGCCCGTTGCGGTCGAACGAAAACAGAAGTGGTTTGGGTAAATGACCTTCCGGTAATTGGCTCGCAATCATCACCCCGAACAACTGATTTGAACGGAGACGGGGTGCTGGATATCGTAATGGGAGCCGGTAAAAATGAGTTTCAGTTTAGCAAGCAGGGAATTGTCGCATTCGACGGCAAAACGGGAAAACTGCTTTGGCAACAGGATGCAACAGACCAGGTGTACGGTTCGGCTACATTTTGTGATGTCACAGGCGATGGTGTAAAAGACGTATTCATTGGTGGAAGATCACCCCATTTTAAGGCGATCAATGGAAAAACGGGTGAGCTATTGTGGGAATATAAGTATGATCAACACAAGCAAGACCCGATTATGCAATATGCGCGATTCAACTTCAACAACTGCGCATTGGTTCCAGATCAAAACCATGATGGCTTACCGGAGCTACTCACCGTAAATGGAGGAAACGCAAGTGCCGCACCCAATTCGGTGAAGGACCGATACCCGGCTGTGCTTATTTTGTTTGACCCAAAGACCGGAAGTATTATTGCCGCAGACACGATGCCGGATGGGAAAGAATCTTATTTGGCCCCGGTGAGTTTTGTTCAACCGGGCACCAAGGAATACATGATCGTTTTTGGAACCGGGGGAGAAACCATTAGTGGAAATTTGTACCTGGCTAAACTTGCCGACCTTCTCGAAAGAAAATTATCCAACGCAAAAGTGATTGCCTCTGAAATTGGTCATGGATTTATTGCACCCCCTGTCCTGGCCGATATTTCAGGAGATGGGTACTTAGATATTATTGCTATTTCACATGGAAGTAAAATCATTGCCATAGATGGAAAGGATCAGAAGATACGCTGGCAAAGGATGATAGACAACACGGAGTCGAGCAATAGTTTTGCTGTGGGATATTTCACGGGAGATAATGTTCCTGATTTTTTCACCTTTGTGAGTAAAGGCGCATGGCCCAACAGCACGGGTTCTTTGCAGATTATGATTGATGGTAAAAATGGGGATCTTGTCTATTCGGATTCCATCGGATGTACCGGATTCTCTTCACCGGTGGTATATGACCTTGATGGCGACGGGTATGATGAAGCCATACTCAGTGTTAATGAATATGACTGCAGTCTCGGCTATGCCGGCAAGTCACCGTCCAGGATGGAAACCAGACTTATCTCGATTGATTTCAAAAGGAAGTCAGTTAAGACCATTGATCAAATGACGGATTTTAAGAATATTTTTTCAACGCCCTGGATTGGCGACATGGATTACGATGGATACCTGGATATTGTTCATTGTCAATATTACAATCCGCCACCTCCGGGAGAGCTAGTTTCATTTTTGGGAATGAGCATCAAACGGATTGCCACGCCAATTCGAATTAGAAAGCCCGTTCTTTGGGGCGCGTACAGGGGTTCCAATGGAGATGGTCTGTTCACCTTAGAGCAGCCGATGGTTAAATAAGAATAGAGGCTATCATTAAAAAGATGACTAAAGTGATTTTAACTAATCATAACCGCAGACGATGAAGTGTTTTTATGCCGCCCTACTGATTTTTATCAGCCTAACCGGTTGCAATAAAGTGCCAGACAAAAACCCAAAGTCCTCTTCACCGCTCTTTACACTTCTCGGATCGAAGGAAACGGGAATTGCTTTTATCAATGAAGTCGTGGACGGAGAGAAATTTAACATCCTTACGTATCGGAATTTTTACAATGGCGGAGGCGTAGCCATTGGCGACATCAACAATGATTCACTTCCCGACATTTATTTTACAGCGAATCAAACAGGTAATAAACTTTATTTAAACAAGGGGAATTTCGTATTTGAAGATATTACGGAAAAAGCGGGTGTGAAGGGCTCCAAGCCATGGTGCACAGGAGTAACTATGGCCGATGTGAATGGCGATGGCCTGCTGGATATTTATGTCTGTAATTCCGGGGACGTGGAGGGGGCCAATAAGGAAAATGAATTATTCATGAATAATGGAAACCTCACTTTTTCAGAGAAAGCCAAGGAATACAACTTAAACAACGAAGGGTACACTACCCACGCTGCCTTTTTTGATTATGACCTCGACGGTGACCTCGATTGCTATATATTGAATAACAGCTTTAGGGATCCCGGTAAAATTGAACTCTATAAGAAAGTCCGGGAAGTACCTTCTCCCGGTGGAGACAAATTGATGAGAAATGACGGTGGTGTATTTCATGACGTAACCCTTGATGCTGGCATTTTCAGCAGTGAGATCGGATTTGGACTGGGCGTGGCCGTGAGCGATGTAAATGGCGACCATTTACCTGATATTTACGTTAGCAATGATTTTTGGGAAAGGGATTACCTCTACATCAACAAAGGGGATGGTCGCTTTTCAGAGGACTTGATCAACCGGGTAAATTATTCTTCGGTTTCCAGTATGGGGGCGGATATCGCAGATTTGAATAACGATGGCGCTCCTGAAATTTTTACAACTGACATGCTGCCCGGGGATAACCGTCGGTTGAAGACTACCATTGCCTTCGACCCTTACCATCTGGAAGACACTAAGTATAGGGCCAATTTCCATTACCAAATGGTTCAAAATTGTCTGCACCTCAATGACGGTACTGGCCATTTTCAGGAAATTGCACTTTTGTCTGGGGTCGCCGCTACGGATTGGAGTTGGGGTGCACTCATTTTTGATTTTGAAAACGACGGCAACCAAGACATATTCGTAAGCAATGGAATTCAGAAAGACATTATGTCGATGGATTTTCGTGATTTCATGGCCGACCGGGAAAAACGAAATGAAATCATTGCCAATAAAGGAAAGTTTGATTACCGGGATTTTATTTCTCAGATTCCTTCCAGTCAACTAAAAAATTACGCTTTTCAACATACGGAGCCATTGATGTTCCGTGATCGGGCTGATACACTGGGACTCGCTCAGCCTTCTTTTAGCAACGGCTCAGCGTATGGGGATTTGGATAACGATGGGGACCTTGACTTAGTTGTTAATAATATCAACGCGCCTTGCTTTGTTTACAGAAATGAAACCAATGCCAAGCTTGACAACCACTTTCTGAAAGTGAAATTTAAAGGATATGCGCAAAATCCATTTGGTATCGGGGCGCAGGTGACAATCAAAACAAAAGGAGAAATCAGGACCCTACAAAATTTCAACACGAGGGGTTTTGAGAGCAGTATTGAACCTTCCCTTTTATTTGGATTGGGAAAGGCAACATTGGTTGAAGAGGTGAAAGTAATTTGGCCCGACCGAAAAGAACAAGTAATCTCCAGCATCAAAGCGGATCAAACCATTGTATTGGATCATGCGAAGGCTTCGGTAGTTCAAGCCCTTTCTGATAAGTTCGTTGCCACTGAATTTGAAGAAATCAGCAAGCGCGTGATTCCGGGAGATGCTGTGCACCATGAAAACCCGTACAATGATTTTAATCAGGAGATTATGTTGACGAGGATGCTTTCAACGGAAGGGCCCAGGCTGGTGATGGGGGATGTCAATAACGACAAGCTGGAAGATTTTGTTTTATTGGGAGCTGCCGGTGACCCGGACAAACTGTTCATTCAAAAAGCAGATGGTACTTTTCATTTTAAAGCGAGTGCTTCATTGATTAAAGATGCCGGGGCCGAAAGCACGTGCGGCGCGCTTTTCGATGAGGATGGGGATGGCGATCCTGACCTGCTGATCGGATCGGGTGGAAATGAAAGTAACGGGGACAGGGCCAATTTCATTGTGCGGTTCTACAAAAATGACGGCCATGGAAATTTTTCAAGGGATTCCAGTTTCCCTGCAGCAATTGGAAATTTGTCCACGATTGAAGCAGAAGATTATGACAAGGACGGAGACGTTGATGTGTTTTTGGGTGCCAGAGCAGTACCCGGCAATTATGGCTTACCTCCTAAAAGTTACTTATTCAAAAACGATAATGGAAATTGGATAGAGGTGGCACCTGCTTCACTTGGAAATGTCGGAATGGTTACCGATGCGACCTGGGCAGACGTTGATTTGGATGGAGATAAAGACCTGGTTATCGTTGGAGATTGGATGGCCATTCAGATTTTCAAAAACCAAAACGGTTACATCGAGAACAATGTGACCATTCCCAACAGCAAAGGCTGGTGGAATCGCATCGAGGCGGTGGATTTAGATAAAGATGGAGATATTGATTTTGTTTTGGGCAACTGGGGTCTTAATACCAAATTTAAAGCATCTCCATCAAGACCGGTGACGATGTACGTCAATGATTTCGATGACAATGGTAAAAGTGAGTTTATTATTAATTGGTATCCGCCACTGGATAACTTTGCATATCCTTTTGCATCAAAGCAAGAGCTAACTTCTCAGTTGCCAGCCCTTAGAAAGAAGATTCTGAAATACAAGGATTACGCTCCTAAAACGTATGATTCATTGTTTTCCCCCGAAGTCCTCAAACGATCCCTGCCCTACGAAGTCAATTATTTGCAAAGCGCAATTTTGTGGAATGAAGGAAATACGTTTACACTCTCTGCTTTACCGATAGCGGCTCAGGTTTCTCCTGTTTTTGGAATCGTTGCCGATGACCTTGATGAGGATGGCAAAATGGATATTTGGCTTGGGGGTAACTTTTATGCACTCAAGCCGCAAGTGGGCCGTCATGATGCAAGTCGTGGACTATTTTTGAAAGGCACTTCAGGACGATCCTTTACACCCCAGCCGAATCAGCGTTCCGGACTTTATGTTGAAGGTGAAGTGAGGGATGCTGCCATCATCCGGTCGAATCAAAACAAAAGAATGATCGTTGCCAGAAACAATGCAAAGGTGCTGGTGTTTCAAAAGCGAAAATGAATTAATTAGCTAATTATCAATTAGCCAATTAAATTACTTTATCAACTCCAAAACCACGACTGTCTTGGAAGGCAGTGTCAATTGAGCCAGATTATTCATCTCCTCTCCTGTCATCACATTCCGACCACGGGTAAACCCACTCATACGCTCACCAAAGCGATTTGTTTCCACAGTCATTTCCTTATCCATTGAATTGGTCACGATCATGATAGTTTTATCGGCATCGTATCGGAAGTAAACATAAACACCCCCCACCGGCACATACTGCATCAGTTTACCGGAATGCAACACAGGAGTGTTTTTACGATAGTTGGCTAGCTTCTTCACATAATCGAATGCTTCATTTTCCTTTTGACTGCGGCCTGTTGATACAAATTTATTTTCCGCATCACCGGGAAAGCCACCGGGAAAATCCTTGCGCACTTCAGCGTCGGTGGGACTTTTGAAATTCTTCATCAGGATTTCAGTGCCGTAGTACCACGATGGAATGCCACGCGTAGTGAGCAACCAGGTCACACCAATTTTATATTTTGCAAAATCATCGCCGATCACCGAAAGAAAACGATCGAGATCATGGTTGTCGAGTGACGTGACGTTTTTATTGGGGTCTTCATAAACGATATCCTGTGCCAGGGTGGAGTAAAGCCGGTTGACGCCGTCATCCCAGCTAAAGTTTTGACGCAGCGCATCGTTGATCGCAAAATTTAACGGAAAGTCAAGCGTGCCTGGCAGGTTGCTTTTAAAAGGGAAGTTCACATTGTTCCGAACAAAATAAGATACGCTGAGCGGATTTCCCATCATGGATTCTCCGAAAAGATGGATGTTGGGATACTCATCCAGCAGCGCCTGATTGCACCGGTTCATAAAAGGCTGGTCGTTATATTTATAGGTGTCAATCCGCCAGGCATCGACGTTAAACATTTCTGTTGACCAGATCGCATGCTGGATCAGGTAAGTAGCCTGGAACGGATTTCGCTGATTGACATCCGGAAGAAACGGTGTAAACCAACCATCCAGCAACACCTGCCGGTCTACCTCCGCGGCGTGCGGATCGAAGAGCGATTGCTCCTTGTGAGAACTGCCGGTGTATGTAGGCCAATTGTTAAACCAGTCTTTCATGGGGCGGTCCTTGTACATCCAATGGTCATCGCTCACATGATTATAGACGGCATCCTGCACAAGCTTCATGCCGCGTTGGTGTATGGCTTTGGAAAACCTGCTATAACCTTCATTTCCACCAAAACGGCGGTCGATCTGATAGTGATCCGTAAAATGATAGCCGTGATAGCCGGCCTGAAATTGTCCGTGACCTTCCTTTTTTTGCTGCTCATCATTATCGATGATGGGGGTAAGCCAGATAGCGGTGACACCCAACTCCTGCAAGTAATCCAAATGATCTGTAATTCCTTTTAAGTCACCGCCATGTCTTAAGAAAGGATTGTTTCGATTGGCGGCTTTGTCCAGGATGGCGAGTTTATCGTTGGTCGTATCTCCATTAGCAAAACGATCGGGCATGATCAAATAAATCAAATCTGCCGAAGTAACACCTTTTCCTTTTGGTTCATCGTTCCGTGCTTTCAACTCATAAGAATAGGAAACCGATTGCTTACCTGCCTTGCCGATCACCTTCAATGTGCCGGCTTGAGTTGTAGGCATAATTATAAGATCCAGAAATGCATAATTGGGATTTTCAACCTTGTTGGTCCTGACCAGTGTGACCCCGGGGTAGTTGATACTATAATCAAGCGTTCCGGCCCCTGGACCATATACCAACAATTGCACATTTGGGTTTTTCATTCCCACCCACCAGTTCGTGGGATCAATCCGCCGGATGGCAGGAGGTAATTTTTTTTGTGAATGCGTCGGAATATAAGTAATCAGCGCGATGAGGAAAATGAATAGGGTTTTCATAAGTTAAAGGGTAATCGGTTTCTAAAAATCCGGCAAACATTCTATGAATTCTTTGCGACCTTGGCGGCGAAAAGTCCTTAACCATTCAGATCCAAATCCGCGATCAACCCCAAAAACAAAACCAGGTATTGAACATTCTTCTCGAAGTAGGCAAGGTCATTGATGGGTTCATTTAAGCGCGGTTCAAATAAGTTCAAACTCAACCTTACGGAAATCGTAATGGCATTTTCAATAAATGAAATGCGGATGGCATCCGTCACCGGATTGACGGCAGCAATCTTCGCGTGAATCAGGACCATGCTTTCAAGAATATTGCGCCGCAACAATTTAGGAGGAAGATCGGGATCCTCGGCATATACTTTAAAAAGTCTTTCAAATGGTTCGTGATCAAGCATTACTATTTCTCCCCGTTTGCTCTTGAGGTTTAGCAATTTCCACAACCCGTCTCTTATTTGATTCGCCGAATCGGGAAGAACATAAATGGGTGAGGGAAGTGCATTCTTTAAAAGGACCTTGATCGCAATTCCCTGAAAAACGATTTTTCTGTTTTTGCCGCTTGTTTCCAAAGTAATTTCAGAAAATTCAAATGCATGATCTTTCACCGTCCCCGTGATGACGTCCTCTCTTTTACACGTAGAAAACGATGGGAAAAGACTGGTTAGTATCAGGTGGTTTACTATCGGATCCTTGCCATTCGAGTAATGGGTTTGACTATCCGGACTATACACAAAGGATGGATCTATTTTCTGCACGATTTTTTCGATCACTTTCTCTTTAAATGATTTCGCAAAAATTGTTTTGATTTTGCTGGTCTTAAGGTGCCACACAACCCACAATACCAAAGCAGTGGCAAATGCGGAGTAAATCGGAACGTTTGAATAGGAATCACCAAACCAAAATGCCGCGCCAATTGCGATGACGACCAGGGGAAGCCACGTCTGATTTGTTTTCCGAAGGTGCTGTTTGGTTTTTATTCTTTCTTCATCCAGTTGCTGTAGTTCGGGCTGAAGCGATTGAAATAAACTTTGTGTGTTGGGTTTTATATCCATTTTGCAAGTGCTAATTTAGTTCGAGATTCACTACGGATCAGAAATTCTTTCGAATACTTAAGCCATAGTTCTTAGGATTACCCATGTGCGCGGCGCCAAAATCATATGCGTAATCGATGTACTTTTTGTTGGTGAGGTTCCTTGCCCAGAACATGATTTCAAAGCGGGCAACGGCTATCCCAAAACGAGCGTTGATCAAACTATAAGCCGGCTGCTCCAGGGTGTTGGCCAGGTTGAAATATTTTTTGCCCAGATACATCCATTCGCCACGACCTATTGCCCTCCATGTTTTTTTAGCACCGAGGCCTATTCCGTATTGTATCGCCAACATGGACGTGGATGCGGGTGTAAAGATTTGTCGCTTCCCGGAAAGGTCCACAGCGGACCCGTTTTGTGAAAGGGTAAGGGTATTGTAACGAGCATCAGTGAATCCAGCGTTATAGGCGATGTTCAAACCTTTCACCGGTGTGGCAGCCAACTCCAATTCCATTCCTTTGCTCGTCAGCGATCCCGCGTTCTTCGTGATGGTGAAAGCACTGGGCAGGATCAGGGACGGTATCTGGGCATCGGTGATCGCTATATAAAAGAGTGTAATATTCACCCGGAGCAGATTGTTGAGAAAAGTGTTTTTGATTCCAA
>JAYVXP010000081.1:0-6947 GCA_043785125.1 Bacteroidia bacterium | reverse complement strand
ATTATAACAAAGTCAGGCTTTTGCCAAGGGAACGAGAATTATTGGGTGTCAACTTGCAGCGATGAAATTATTTGCAAGTCAATGAATTATTTTCTGGTTGTCGAGTCTGCTTTCAGTTTTATTTTCAATGTCTGGCCAGTCTTAATACGGGATGTCTTTAGGCCGTTAAGGACTTTGAGTTGGGCAACGGTAACCTTATACTTTTGTGCCAGTTCGCTGAGAGTATCTTCCTTTTGCACTTTATGCAACACGTAATCGGCATTACTCTTACCTGGGTCAGGTTTCATTTTTGCTGAAGCAACTTTGGCGTTGTTTACTTTTATCTTTAAGTAATTGCCAGTCACTATCTTATTGTTTTTAAACCCGTTTAGTTTTTTTATTGCGTCGATCTTGACCTTGTAGATCTTGGCAATAGATTTCAAGGTTTCTCCCTGCTGAATATGGTGATTAACAATATTCGGGTCGATAGCTTCCACTTTAGTTGCTATCATTTTCAAGCTGTCAGGAACTGACATGAGGCTGTCTGATATGGCTATGTTTTTCTGGAGATTGGCAATATCAATAATAAGCGAATCCGGTCGCGCTGAGCCAAGAAGCTGCATGCATTTCCGGACGGCATCTGCGAGCATACGTCCTTTCAAGGTATAGCCCTTCTCAGTAAGGTGTATCATATCGGTGCGTGCCAGCCCGTGCTGCTGCCACTTTATCATTTTCTCCGGTCCGCCAGAAATCCAGTACCAATCGTAGAACGGACACTTTTGGCTCTTTGCCACCTTTCTGATTAAATCAGAAAACTGTACACCTGCCGTTATGTTTTTGCCCCTTCTGTACATGTCTTGCGCGGTCGTCAAAAAAACTGTAGCCTGTGGGGCTGCTTTTCTCACCTTACGGATCACGCGTATGATCTGACTTTCCAGTTCAGGTGGGATGCTATTCTCGTATAGATAGTCATTCGTACCAAAATCCAGGATGACCAGGTCGACTTCAAGGGAAGACAATTGCGGGTCAAGCAGTACCTGTTTCAACAAAGAACCATATTGTGAACCGCCAATTCCAAGGGAATGAAGAATTAGCCCTGAATGTGACGTGCTTTCCAAGCTCATTCCATAGAATTCAAAATCATTTTCGTAGTCATGCCTTTTCACAAGTTGAACTGTGATTGAATTGTCGCGCGCCGGCAATTCCACTTCAACATACGGTCTGGGTATGGAGTCATCCACCGCTACCAACGTCTCTTGCCCACCAGAACGGATGATCATATCATAACTGTTCTTCTGCTGACGGCAGTAAATTTTCAGTTTCCGGTAATTGTCGGGCTGTGGGGTTTTAAACTCGATTGTAAAACTTGCGGTAGCGTCAGCTGTTTTACAGGTAGCACCGGAGGCACCCAAGGCCAGTCGCGGATACGTTTCAATACTTTTTGCGTAATGCCACTCTCCGGTATGCCTGGAGATATAATTGATGGTTGAATAGGTCTTGGCAGTAGAGAAAGGAAACATCATGCCCAGTCCTCCAAAACCACGAACTTCCTGAAGTTGTTTTCTTAACTCACCGCTATAGATGTCGGGCTGCACATGGGAGTCTCCAAAGTGTGCGATGGTAATCAAACTATCGGGGCCTTGAATCCATTTTTTATAAAAGAGTAGTAGATCAATAGGTTCATAAAACTGAATGTAGTTTGCTTCCGGCCTGATCCATGAATACGGTTCATAGGAAACAGAGTCCTTGCTCCTCTCCTGGGCCCCCGCCCGAACGGACAACACGCATAGGACAATGGTTGTAAGCTTAAAGAAGCCGGTCCGAAAAAATTTTAGCTTAGGGACAAAGGACAATTGCGTCATTTCTATTTTACGGTTCCTCTTTAAGTGATTGATTATATGGTTTGGATCTTAATGCATTAAATTCTTCCGTTCACTATTAATCTTCGGAACAGCACTCTTCACAGAATCTTCAGTACTTCGCTCAGGTAGCTTGTCCCTAACTCCCATTAAATACAATTCTCGTTGTACTGTGTACCTGGTGTTAACCACAAAGGTATTGTGCAAAAAAATTAAATCCGTTATTTTATTCTTTTTAATAAAACTCAGAATATTCTTTTCAAAATAACGGTAATCTATTACGTAAACTTCCTGGTAATGCATGGCCAGATAGGGAGCCACCGCATTACCATAGGAATCCTTAATGATCAGGGCCCGGCGGTCATTTTTTATTTCCGTTTTTATGTGAACTAGCGGAAAGTCTCCACCCAAAAAAACCGTATAGGTTCCTGTTTCTACAAACAAACGTGAGTAGACCGGAGAATCCAGCGCTGCCGTAGCGTACCGCCAAGTCTTCGTAGGAAATGGCAACCGGAAAGATTCTACACTATCTTGATTCTCTTTGAGACGCAAGTCTTTAGTCATGTCGTAAAGGGATCCCAGGTACTTTTTTCTGATGCGTCGTTCAAATTTTGAAAGATCATAGGCTTCCAAGCTTGCTGCTGTGCAAAAAGAGCGATACGCATAATAGGCGCCCCGAGCGGTCCAATGGTGATCGGTATTAAAGTAGAGGTATTCATTCTTGTGTTTCTCAATTTCATCATATGCATCCGCAACGGCCACTCCAGAATCCAGATTAGCGTACACTACTTCAATATTTGGTCTTTCAAGATTCCCTACCATTTTATTCGATGGCGGTAAGTAGAAATCGATGGGGCTTGGCGCTATCAGGCAGAATATCCTTATTGAATCACCCAGCACAGTATGATACTGGTTGATCATTTCCGCGTACAACCTGGCATTCTCTGTTGAACCTCTGAATAGCTGGAAGGCTCTCCCCTGGTATATTAAGATAGAATTGAAAACAGACGCCTTACTTTTAGCCGAATCAATTTGTACAGTCTTCATGGAAACTAATGAATCATCTGGCATCACATTTAATGAATCCATCATGGCCGGTGGAATAATGGCAGAAGATTCTTCCGGACTGCCTTGTGTCGTGTAAATCCTTAAATCATTGGTACGGTAGCCAAAATTCTGATTCAAAATACCAGACAAGTCGACAAACGGCTCGCGGAAAGGGAAATTGTCGGCATAAAATAAGTCCAGACTGTCGGTATAGTTACCTTCAAATAATTGCTCCCAGCTAAACGCCGGCAACTTCGTCAGTTCTCGTTTCTCGATCTCTGATATTTTTGTCTTCGGCAGAACGAACGACAATAAAGCGCCTGCGCTAAGAAGCAAAATGAAAACAGTAATATTTGTCACCGCGGGGTTTCCCGTCCCTCCGGCTTTTTTTCTACGATCACTCAACTTGCTTTTTGGCGTCATAGCATTTTAAAACCTAAAGTAAAGAAACGGGTTATAACTCTTTCCCACCAGCAACGATACTGACACCATTAGGAAAACAACATTCACGCCGATATACGCCAGGCGCAGTGAATTCAATTCTTCAGGTTTGTATTTTTTATCGATCCATGATTTCACATATGGAAAGATTGGTAGGCAACAAATCACGGCTGCGATGATCCAGAAGAGATGGTTCCTGATTACAATTCCCAATTCAACGTCCGAAACAGGGTTGGAGGAAAAACCAAAGAGAATTTTATAAAAAGAAGTCAACGCTGCCAGGTCAGTAAAGTAAAAAATTCCCCAGCCCAACAGGGCCGCTAACAGCAGATAGATGTGCGATACTGCTTTTGGTAAATAGTTAAGAAATTTTCCAAGGAACAATCGCTCCATACCGATCAAAAACCCAAAGTAAAGGCCCCATAAAATAAAATTCCAGCTTGCTCCATGCCAAAGGCCGGTCAGAGACCATACAATAAACAAATTCAGGAACGGGTTCTTTTTATTTCCACCCAGCGGAATGTAAATGTAATCCCGAAAAAAAGTGCTGAGCGAGATGTGCCAACGCCTCCAGAAATCAGTAGCAGAAGTGGCGATGTAGGGATAGTTAAAATTTTCATGGTAATGAAATCCGAACATCCAACCCAAGCCGATGGCCATATCGGAATACCCGGAAAAGTCAAAATATATCTGAAGAGCGAACATAAACAAACCGAACCAGCTTCCGCCAACACTGAGGGTGTTCAAGTCAGCATTCAGGTATTGCGCTACCAATTGGCCAGCAACATTGGCGAAAAAGACCTTTTTGAAGAGCCCGATGCAGAATCGATTGATACCCCTGCTGATGTCGTTGACATTCTCTTGTCGGTTATCAATTTCGTGAGCGATGTGACTATACCGCACGATAGGTCCCGCCACCAATTGATGATACAACGAGACGAACATGAGGAATTTCAGATAAGAACGCTGTGCTTTTACTTCGTTTCGATAAACATCCACCATGTACGAGATCGTTTGGAACGTGTAAAATGAAATTCCAATGGGCAAAGAAAAGGTTGGAATCTTTAACGACAAGCCAAACCAATCATTAACGTTCTGATAAAGAAAAGCACTGTATTTAAATAGCACCAGCAGGCCAAGGTTAACGGTCAACGAAGAGACCAGGCCAAATTTTGCAAGCGATGTGTTTCTATAGCGTTCGATCAGCAACGCATTGAGATAGTCTACAGTTGCCGAGATAAACATCACCACGATCCAAACCGGTTCTCCCCAGGAATAGAAAAAGATCGAGAAAAGAACCAGCAGCCAATTCCGGTAATTCTTATTGCCCGAACTATAATAGAGTATCAGGTTCAGCGGCAGGAAAAGGAATATGAAAATTAAACTGGCAAAAACCATGAATCGTTAAGGCCTCCAGGTTATTTTGTGATGAGGCGCAAAATAGTAATATATCCGTTCCGATTGGAAATATTGAAGGAATTTACGGGGCGTTCAAGGATGTCCTGTCGACCTTCAGCGATTGTCAATAATCAGAATATTCAGTCGGGCGTAAAAGAAAAATATTAATCTTAGAGACATTGTGCTGATATTCTGGCATACCCGAAAGTTTCTTCCATTGAGGATCCTCGGTAAAGGTTTTCCAATGTTCATCATGCGAGGCGCGATCGGCAAAGGTTGTCATGTACATTAGGTTCGGCATGCGGTTTCCTGCGATCACATCGGCGTAAAAAACAGCTTGAAATCCCAGGCGCCTGAATAAACCTATTTCGTCACCCTGATTAAACATTTGAACCTTGTTTCTATATATCTTTTCGGTCGCACTTTCATAGCTGCGCAGTTCATAAATCCGTTCAGTCCTGGCATTCGCAAACGCTGGAGACTCCATCTGCGGCATACCTGGGAAGGCGCGCAATAAAATTGATTCAATACGGTCATAAGGGGAATTGGTATAGGACGCGTCAATGTATTCCGCATTTCCACTTTTTCCTTGAGGGGAGATCAAATCATTGACTTTTAAGAAATCCTCCATCGAACTATAGGGAATCAGGACAAAAATTCTTTTGCCGGCGGTGCTGTCGGTTTCCAATGGTTTGAAAACACCAATGTTCTTAGTGCCTGACGCGTGGCAGGCAGGCAACAAGGTGTTTTTCAAAAACGTATCCACACGATCTTCCTGTGTCTTGTCTTTGAGCTTGTAAATCCTGATTTCGTAAAGCTGCTGCTTTAACTTTTGGGCATTCAGCTCCTTCGCGATAGTAAGCGAAAGCAGGAAGATTAGAATAATTGGAAGGTGTTTCATGAAGTGTGGTTGCTAGAATGTGAAGTTAAAACTGATTGACGATATTTTTATTGTATTCAGCAGTTTACTACTGAGATGGATTGGGTAATCAAATCATATTGGTCCCTAAATTAGGAAAATAGAAACATCTACGATAATCACAGTTTTCGGGTGCATTCCGGCCATCGACAACGCGCGGTTGATTGCCGATTTGCACCTGCCTGCCGACATTAAGCACACTCGAGTGTATCGAGATTTGAAGTATAAAGTTCGCGTACAATTTCTACTATTTTCCACCGTTGCCCTTCAAATCATCGAGGCATTTCGTGTTTAAAGCAGGTATGTTATCCCCCACAATATTAGCAACGATGTCGCTGGTTTCGACAGCATAATACATCAGGCAATTCTGAAAATCGCAATGCTTGCCGTGTGCAGTATCCAGATGAGCGGTTTGCATCGGGGTGCCATTGTCAACCAATCCCAGGATATGTCCAAATTCGTGATGAATCACGGTTGACTCCAGTGTGGTGAGTGGCGATTGGGTGACACCGCCTGAAAAATCGCGGATCGTTTTTTCAAAAATAACCATCGATGAACTTCCATAGGCCACGCCCAGTACTTTTGAACTTCCGCTGTTTGCCGAATAATCTCCGTCTGCAAAAAAGAAATAAGCAGTAAGTGTCCTATCCCTTGTTTTTTGTGTTCTATTGACATTTTCTATTGCTTGTATTTCCGCCAAAGTATATACCGATTTTACGGGCGAAGATATCATCTTTTGAAAAATTGTAATTCCAGCTGTCTTGTTTAATCGTAGTTGAAGGAATGCGTTCAGGTTGCTCATTGCTGCAGCGGTCGGCGCGAATCCATTTAAGTATTGAATTTCCACAACCAGCTTATCGTAATTTGAATTGGACAGAAAGTCATTCGGAATAACATGAGTTGGACTTGAATTATTGACCGAATCCTTGTGACATCCAGTGGCCGCCAATAAAAGTATCAGGATTGCATACTTTATGCACTTGCTCATTTACTTTTATGTTTAATTCGTTTTTCCTTTCCCGGATAATCATTGAAAACCCTTTTTTCACGAATAATTAATTAGTCTTTTTAGCTTTAAATACAAAGTGAACTATCCCACTCCCTCATAGAGGATGGGATAGTCCGCTTCCTGTTTAATGGTTTAATAAAGTCCGCCGGTGTTAGGACCCATAAAGCTTCCCCAATACCGTTGGGTAGTCTGCATCGCATGCGCATTCGTTTCGGGCCAATGATCCTTATCAAAGCCGGGTGCATTTTCGAGCACTTCGCGCTTCTGACCGAGTACAAAAGCATGACGACCTGAA
>JAYVXP010000080.1:0-6952 GCA_043785125.1 Bacteroidia bacterium | reverse complement strand
GTGCCTTCTGTATTTTTAATGGCCTCCTTCATAAGCTGTACGGCATCAGGGTAGCGTCCCAGGGTTTGGTAAAGCATGGCTTTATTGTTTTGAAGGATGGCATATTGCATGCTGTTTTGGCCAAATATTGCTTTCAGTTTTTGGCTAGCCTCGTCAAAATTTTTCTCCGCTTCATTGTATTTTCCAATCATCTGATCCAGTTTTGCACGGCTGTTGAGATTGGCCGCATAGCCGGCGCTCGTTTCGCCAAGGATTGACTGTGTGTTTTCCAACGAGTAGTTGATATAACGCTCCGCTTCACTGGCACGGCCTTGCATGAGATACACCACACCCAGGTTGGAAACGCACCGCAGGTAGCTGATGTCGTTGGCCAGTCCATTCTGTTCCATGAAGTTCTGCGCATCAATAAATGATTCTTGTGCCAACTTAAACATGCGCAAATTGTAATAACCAATCGCCAGGTCCAGTGTGTCCCGCGCGATGTCAGTGATCGTCTTGTCTTTGCGGTCCTTCATGGCGTACAACACACGCGCACCTCCTTCTCCTTTGTTCTCAACATCAAAGAAGCCGGCATTTTCATTCACCGACATGGCAAATTGAAAATCAATGGAGTCCAACTTCGCTCTCTTCTGTGCCCCGGAATTGCCAAGGTCTTTTACAAATTTATCTGCCCAATCCTGGGCCGTCGCGTGCATGCCCACCAAAAGCATTGCCAAAATAATTTGTGCTCTCATAATTCGTTATCCGTTATTTCGCTATCTTTTATATTCTATTGTCAACATTAACAAATCAACAAATCAAAAACCGTCCACCTCCCGGTAGGCCCTGATCAGTCCGAGTTCCCCCTCTTTCCCTTCCTTTGCATTGCCGTGCTCCATCCCCATCACGCCCTTGTAACCCTTGTCAAACAGGTGCTTGAAAATATTTTTGTAATTGATCTCTCCCGTGGTCGGTTCCTTGCGGCCAGGATTGTCGCCAATCTGGAAGTAGGCAATTTCGTCCCAACACAGATCGATGTTTTGGATAAGGTTGCCTTCATTGCGTTGCATGTGGTAGATGTCGTACAGGATTTTGCAGGCCGGACTTTTCACCGATTTGCAGATTTCATACGCTTGGTTGGACGTGCGCAAAAATAGTTCGGGTGTATCGCTAAGCGGTTCCAACACCATGACTAATCCGGCCGGCTCAAAAATATCCACTCCTCTCCGAAGCGCGTCAATCACGTTGGCCGTCTGAATGCCGATGGGAATTTTCCGGTCGTAAAATCCCGGTACAACTGTCATCCATTTTGCATTCACACGTTTCGCTGCCTCCACGCAGGCCTTACAGGTCTTCACGAAGGTGTCTTTGAACTCCTGCTGGCCGGTGGTCAAAGAAATTTTCCAATTGTCCCCACCTTCCACCACAAACACTCCCATCGCCATACTAAGCTGGGCAAGCATCTTTCCAATTTTTTCCTGGTCGGCTGCACTTCGAGTCAGCATTCCGTTGTCTTCAATGGCCCGGAAGCCCTGGTCGTTCATAAACCTTATCTGGTCAATAAAATCAGTGCCGGCGCTATTCTTAAACATGCCATCATGTGGAGCATAGTTTAATTTAAATGTCGGCTGGGCTGAAGTTGACACCTCGAAAATTCCTGAAAAAACGGGGGGGACAACAGTGGTGACAGCCATGGCTGCCAGCCCTCTTTGAATAAAATTTCTTCGTTGCATAGGTCTTTGAATGGTCAAATCCCGACTCCGGTTAATCGGTCCTCTTTACAATGAGTTGAAGTTAGAAAGTATCCATAAATATCCTCTAACTTTCCACAAAATAACAACTGCTGCGCGAATCTTTACGCGTTTTACGTAAACTAAGTTTAATAACCAATCATTGAAACTCTTCCGCAATCTTACTGAAGCCGTCGTTGAATCCCTCCGCGAGATTTTTGTTGAAAAACGCTATGCTGATAAAGTCATTGAAAAAATATTGAAACAAAATCCCAAATGGGGTGCGCGTGACCGGCGTTTTATTGCTGAAACCACATACGACATCGTGCGGTGGCACCGGCTGTATGTTCATTTGATGAATGTTGACGGCCACGATTTTTGGAAATTGCTGGGCGCATGGTGCGTGTGGAATAAGGTGGACCTTCCGGGCTGGCAAGAGTTCGAAGGAATCGACAAGGGTAAATTCTTCGAGCGATATGACAAAGCGAAATACATCATAAAAATTCGCGAGTCGATTCCCGATTGGCTGGATGAACTGGGCCAACTGGAGCTTGGCGACAAGTGGGAAGAGGAAATACATGCGTTGAATGAACAGGCTAAAGTAGTACTGCGGGTGAACACCCTGAAAGTTTCCCGCGCTGACTTGCAACGACAACTGAAAGAAGAAGAGATTTTTGCCGAGGCGCCAACAGAATTTCCGGACGCCCTGATATTGGAGGAGCGGCAAAATATTTTTACGCGCCAGCAATTTAAAGATGGACTGTTTGAAGTACAGGATGCCGGTTCACAACTCATTGCTCCGTTTATACAACCCTTGCCCGGACAGCGTGTGATTGATGCGTGTGCCGGCGGAGGCGGCAAAACCCTTCATCTCGCCGCATTGACGCAAAACAAAGGCCGCATCATCGCCCTTGACACGGAAGCCTGGAAGCTCGATGAATTGAAGAAGCGGGCGCGAAGAGCGGGCGCCAGTGATCTCATTGAAACGCGTGTGATCGATTCATCCAAAGTGATCAAGCGCCTCGAAAATTCCGCCGACCGGGTCTTGCTCGACGTACCATGTTCAGGACTCGGCGTGCTCCGGCGCAATCCCGATGCCAAGTGGAAGCTCTCGCCTGAGTTCATTGAAGAAGTGAAAGTGACACAACAAAAAATCCTCACCGACTACAGCACCATGCTAAAAGTTGGTGGACTGATGGTGTATTCTACATGCAGCATTTTGCCAAGCGAAAACGAAAAACAGGTAGAGCAATTTTTAAAAGCCAATGTCGGCAAATTTGATCTTGAGGTGCAGAAAAGCATTTTGCCTAGTGTGGGATTTGATGGGTTTTTTATGGCGAGGATGAAAAGGGTGGGGTAGCATTGTTGATAATTTCGGGCATACAGACTTATCAAAAAAATTGAAACCCTATTTCCAGGGTCGCAACAAGTAAAAAAAGCTTGGACTAGATGACAAGCCGGACAGATTGATTTGGGACTTTGCCAAGAATGAAGGCTTTATCGTTGTAATTTTTGACTCCGACTTTTATGATCTAAGTCTGACTCATGGACATCCACCAAAGCTCATCTGGATCAAATCCGGAAATATCACGACAAGGAATCTGGAGGAACTTCTTCCGCTAAGGCTCTGCAAATTAAGAACTTCTCCAACGACAAGGATTTGAGTTGCCTTGAAACAGTTAACTGATGGCGCCCTACAACACCATACCTGCCACCTCGCTAGGATAATATCGGGCAAAAGCTCTTACTAAGAAGCCCCCAAATGATTGCCCAACCAAAACGTACGGCCCATTGATTCCCGCATTTTTCAAAGCAGCATGTAGTTCATATGCTAGCTGATGACTCGTTCGTGGCAAAGGACCTGGTTCACTCCAGGCGTAACCAACTCTATCATAACTAACCACTTGGGTGAATTTGGAAACCTCTGGCTGCACCAAACTCCAAATAAATGAAAAATCAAAGCTTCCATTTTCCATTACAACCGTGGGGCTATTTCCCACACCCATTACATTCAAGTGAAGCAAGTGACCTCCCGCATCAACCATCTTGCCCAAAGGAGGAGTCTTTTGACCGAAGAGGCTTCCAGAAGCTGCAAATACTAAAAATGTCAAGCAATATTTTTTCAATGAGAAAGTTCTGCTTTTAAGCAGGCTTCTCCTTGCGGTTTTAAAATAGTTTTTTATCATAGTAATGGTTTTAATTTTAAGACAGCAACCCGTACTTATTAAAATTTTAATTACTTCGACAATCACAAGAGGTTACACTATGTCTGTGACATGAGGATTTAAAATAAGCGAATATTGTTTTGAGATAGGATATGATTCGCAAAAAGTCAATTTTCACCAATTTCTAAATTTCGTGATTTTCCCTTGCTGAAATCCATGGCATTCAGGTTTGATATATTCAATTCTTGAGGTAAGAAATCTCCCAAAGTTAGTTTCATTCTATACTTTCATTTTACAAGCGCGTAATCTTGTTAAGCATTTGTAAAATGGCTTAATCGCTAAGTCAATTCTTATGAAATTAGAATTATTTATGCAGCCTTGCATGATTCACATTGTCGGCTGCTCTAAGGAACTACAAATTACGAAATGATCACATTTGTAATGGTTGCCTGAAGCCGAGTTTTCAAAAGAGGTAAATTTTAATTGACAAATTTGCTTTCCAAAATGGCACTTTGAAAGAATCTTACAAATAATAATTTTTCATACTGTATAAAATGTATACTCTAAAAAATCTGGTAATTTATTTTTTGCGATTAGGTGCACTAGGGTTTGGTGGCCCTGTTGCATTAGTCGGTTACATGCATCGGGATTTAGTAGCTGACAAGAAATGGATCAATGAAGATGATTACAAGGAAGGTCTTGCACTTGCCCAATTAGCACCTGGGCCGTTGGCGGCACAATTGGCAATTTATATTGGTTATGTGCATCATCGGGTACTGGGTGCAACACTTGCAGGCTTAGCCTTTGTGTTGCCCTCTTTTATTATGGTCATCGCGATTGGCTATGCTTACGTTGCGCTTAATGGACTTCCGTGGATGCAAGCCGTTTTTTATGGTGTGGGTGCAGCGGTGATAGGCATCATTGCATTGAGCAGTTACAAGCTAACGATAAAGAGCATCGGCAAGGATTATTGGTTATGGGCAATATTCTTCATTGTTGGCACCACCACCTACTTTACAGAATCAGAAAAAGTTTGGCTTGTTGTCGGGTCAGGTATCTTCATGTGGTTCCTAAAAGCTCCTCCTCGCTTTCTAGCCTCCAATGGCAATTTCATTGCCCCCATCTTATTTCAACTTCAGCAGATATCGAGTGATTCAAAATTAATACAAATGGCATTGTTCTTTACAAAAGCAGGTGCACTCGTATTTGGAAGTGGCCTCGCGATAGTTCCGTTTCTTTATGGAACAGTAGTTAAGGATTACCAATGGCTTAATGAACAGCAATTTTTGGACGCAGTTGCTGTGGCCATGATTACGCCAGGCCCTGTCGTAATCACGGTGGGGTTCATCGGTTATTTAGTTGCCGGTCTTCCCGGAGCATGTGTAGCCGCCTTCGCTACTTTTTTTCCTTGTTACCTTTTTACCATAATTTCTGCACCCTATTTCAAAAAGTATGGAAAGCATCCTGCCATTAAAGCATTTGTAGAGGGTGTTACCACCGCAGCTATAGGAGCGATTGCAGGGGCCGTATTGGTTTTAGGGCAAAGGACATTAACAGACCTCCCCACCATATTGATTGCACTGGCCACTGTCGTAGTATTATTCATATTCAAGAAACTTCAGGAGCCATTCGTTATTGCCGTAGCCGCTTGTCTTGGATTAATTCTAAAAATATACCTATGAACAATTCTGAAACACTATTACTTAATAAAAGTGAAGTATCATCGCTTCTTACATTGGATGAATGCATCAACTCGGTCGAGGAAGCCTTCAAACTATATGCGGAAGGAAAAGCGATGCCGCCAGGTGTGCTCGGGATCCATGCGCTGCAAGGAGGCTTCCATGTGAAAGCGGGAATACTAAATCTTGGAAGAAATTATTTTGTTGCAAAAATCAACGCCAATTTCCCCGACAACCGAAGTCGCTTTGGGCTACCAACCATTCAAGGCGTTCTTGCCGTATCCGATGCCGATAACGGCAGGCTGCTTGCACTTATGGATTCAATGGAGATTACTATCATTCGTACAGGCGCAGCCACAGCAATCGCTGCCAAATACCTTTCCAGGAAAGACTCGAAAATTGTTACGATCTGCGGCTGTGGCAACCAAGGAAGGATATCTTTAAAAATGTTAATGAAAGTTCGTAACCTTGAAAAGGTATATGCCTTTGATATTGATCCTGCTCAGGCACAAAAATTCGCTAAAGAACTCACGCAAGAACTAAATCTATCTATTGATCCTGTGCTTGATTTGAGGGCAGCAGTTTACCGCAGCGATATTTGTGTCACTTGTACCACCTCCAAAAAACCCTTACTGCATCTTATTGACATCGCTTCAGGAACATTTATTGCTGCCGTTGGGGCTGACAATGAGGATAAGCAAGAACTTGAATCTTCCATCTTGAGTTCATCAAAACTTGTTACCGATTTAACATCACAATGCGCTACCATTGGAGAACTTCATCATGCCATAAGTAAGGGGTTAATGACCAAAGAGAAAGTACATGCCGAATTAGGTGAAATTATTTCTGGAAAAAAAGAGGGGCGGACTACCAACGATGAAATCATTGTTTTTGATAGTACCGGCACCGCTTTGCAAGATGTCGCCGCTGCCGCTATTGTTTATGAAAAGGCAGTCGCTTCGGGCAGAGAGATCAAGTTTAACTTTGCCGAATGATTGTGCAAATGTTGGAATCGAATATTATAAGGGTTTAATATTGGTTTAAAAAATTAAATGAAAAGTCAATGAAATGGATTACCCGAGAGCGGCCGAAGATTGACAGGATTGCTTGTCCTTGGCTCATCAAAAGATTTATTGATAAAAAGGCCGAATTCGTATATGTTCCGGCTGACCAAGTCAAAGAGAAAGCAAAAGAATTGAACGCAACTCCATACGATATTCAAGATGTGGAGTACACGCATTATGGCGATCATTGTACATTTGATTTCTTCATCAAAAAATACAGGATCAACGACCCAGCTCTTTTAAAAATTGCCATGATCGTGCGTGGAGCCGATACGGATAAATTTGACCTTGCACTGCAAGCGGCTGGGTTATGGGCCATCTCGGCTGGTCTCTCA
>JAYVXP010000079.1:0-20689 GCA_043785125.1 Bacteroidia bacterium | reverse complement strand
ATTGGGCATTGCTGGTAAAGATCGACGCAGAAGAAATAAACGGCCAGCGAAAGAACCTGATTGAAATTTATATTTTCGCGGGCCTGGCTATTCTACTCACCGCTATCGCGCTCTCCATGGTATTTGCGCGTTCGCTCACGCAACCATTGAACTCGATGCGCAATACGCTGGAGATGGTTTCGAAAGGAGAACTGCCGGAAAAAGTCAATGGCCATGTTCGTGATGAATTTGGGTTGATGGCAAGCAAGGTGGATGATTTGGTTCAGGCCTTAAAAAACAATGCAAATTTTGCACAAAAAGTAGGCGAAGGAAAATTTGATGCAGCTTTCAGGCCAGCGAGTGAAAATGACACGCTGGGTTTATCACTCATCAACATGCGCAATAACCTCGTGGAAAATGAGCGTCGCGACAAAGAGCGCAACTGGATAGTGCGCGGCGTAGCCGAAGTGGGTGAAATCCTGCGTGCACACGATGCACTGGATGAACTGGGTGATGATGTGATCAAATTCATCATAGGGAAAATCGGTGCCATCCAAGGTGCATTTTATGTCGTGAACGACGACGAAACAGAGAAGAGAATCGAGCTGCGCAACAGTTTTGCCTATAACCGCAAAAAATATCTAAAGAAATCATTCCGGTTTTCCGAAGGATTGGTGGGACAGGCCGCCATCGAACAAGACACCGTTATGCGTACCGAAATTCCGGATGACTACGTTACCCTCACATCGGGGATTTTGGGCGAACAAAAACCGAAGTGTATCCTCATTGTACCCCTTGTGACCAACGAAGAAGTCTATGGTGTACTTGAGTTTGCGGGATTTAAAAAATTTGACGCCTCACAGGTAAAGTTTGTGCAGGAGTTGAGTCTGATCCTTGCCCGCACCATCTTCAACATCAAAGTCAACGAACGCACCCGCACCTTGTTGGCCGAGTCACAGGAGCTGAGCAATGAATTGAAAGAAAAAACGGAAGTGCTTCGCCAAAATGCCGAAGAAATGCAGGCCACACAGGAAGAACTCAGACGTTCAAACCTGATGTTGGAAGAACAGGTAGAAGAGGTAAACCGCACACAGAAACGCATGCAGCTACTGCTGGAGAATGCTTCAGAAGTCATCACCATCTATGAACAAAATGAATCCATCCGTTACATCTCTCCTTCTGTAGAAACCATATTGGGCTACAGCCAGCGCGAAATGCAAGGCGATACTGATCTGGACAAAGTGCACGCCGATGGTCATGAGACCTACCGTAATATGTTCAACCGCCTCAAAGATAAACCGGACGAAAAAGTAACGGTGCAATTTGAATACAAAACCAAAGACGGGAACTATATCTGGCTGGAATCGACCGGCACAAACTGCATGTCCAATCCTGCTATCCATGGATATATCCTCAACTCACGTGACATTACCGAACGGAGAAGGGCAGAACTGGAGCAGCGGATGCGCAGCAAAATGCAGGCGCTTTCCGAAAACTCCCCTGACCTGATCGCACGACTGGAACATGATTCCATCAGCTACATCAATCCGGTCATTGAATCATACACCGGAAAAGGACCTTCAGCCTTTCTCAATAAGAAAGTAAAAGAAACAGCACTGGATACCGTTGTGCTGGACGGATGGCTCCGCATCGTGGAACAAGTGAATTCAACCCATGATAAAGTATCGACAGAAATGGACTTCCCTTCCGAAATGGGCAAGCGTGTAATGCAGGTGAATGCCATTCCTGAGTATGATGAAAAAGAAAATCTTGAATCGGTGTTGGTGGTATCGCATGATATTACCGATCGCAAACTGATCGAATTGGAAATTCAGAATAAAAACAAAAAGATCAACGACTCGATTAATTATGCCAAACGGATTCAGAATGCGATCCTGCCCAATACAAGGTTGATCAATAAGGCGTTGCCGGATTCCTTTATTCTTTACAAACCCAGAGATGTGGTGAGCGGTGATTTTCCTTGGTTTGTACAGATCAAGAACGATCTATTTATTGCCGCTGTGGATTGCACGGGCCATGGCGTACCCGGAGCATTGCTGTCGCTGATCGGTTACTTTCTGCTCAATGACATTGTCAGAAGCCGTAAAGTGACCGATCCCGGAAAAATTCTTGACTTACTGGACGAAGGAGTTACCCAGACGTTGCGGCAGGATCAGGATGATTCAGCGACAAAAGACGGGATGGACATCGCATTGTGCCGGATCAATATGGAAACCCGCGAAGTGGAGTATGCCGGAGCACATCGCCCTTTGTATATGATCAAGGGTGGGGTGATGGAAGAGATTAAAGGAAATAAATTTCCGATCGGAGGTGGCATCTTCAAGAACCAAACCAACTTCACCAATACCAAATTTAAGGTACAGGAAGGGGATTCAATCTACTTCAGTTCTGATGGCTTCCCTGACCAGTTTGGCGGTCCAGAGGGTCGCAAGTTTGGTCCTAAGAAAGTGCGGGAAATCGTCGAAAACGTGCATAGGAAGCCCATGCAGGAGGCCGCTCAGATTTTTGACCAGGAATGGGAGAACTGGCGGGGGGATCAAAAGCAGACCGATGATGTACTGTTGATAGGAATAAAATTCTAATGTACTATTCTCACCAAGATTTGATTATTTATTGACTATAAAACTTATAATTTCGAACCTTCAAACTGAAAAGCAATGAATTTTATTTATGACCTGCACCGAACCATGACTTCACAGAAGCTGATCCTGGTGTATGAGGGTGATTTCACCCAGGAGACCACCAAGTCCATTCTCGCGATGGCCGAGCGCAATCTGGATTCTTCCGGCGAAGACTCAGGCGTTAAGCGCAAGGTTTTTAATGTCATGGTTGAGGCGCTTCAGAATATTGTCAAGCACAATAGTGAGCAGGGCCTTAAAGCAGGGTCATTAATCAGCCAAAGTGCGATCTTCATGATCTCCAAAGATGACTCACGGTATTGTGTCATGACTGGAAATCCAATTCCGAAAACCGCGGTAGGGAAATTGACGGAAAACCTCAATCTTTTGAACAGCAAAGACAAGGAAGGGTTGAAAGAGATGTACAAAGCGATTATCAAGAACACCCAAATCTCTGATAAAGGGGGTGCCGGCCTTGGCTTTGTGGACATGGCGCGGAAGTCGGGTGAAAAGCTGGAATTCGTCTTCCCGGATGTGGATCCAAATCACAGCTTCTTCTGTCTAAAGGTTAACATATCACGAGAAAAAGAATAAATCAATTACGAAAACAATAAACTGGATCGATCATGGAAATTTTAAATCTTGAAGGCGCAGAGGATACCCCAAAAATTATCCTGGATAAGAAAAATGGAATCTTTGAAATCTCCGGACGCTCGTTACCGGAAGACTCCGCTGAATTCTATCGCCCCGTATTGGAGTGGATTGAGGTCTATGCCAGCGAAGCCAATCCATCAACTGAATTTGTTTTCAAATTAGAATATTTCAACACCGCTTCTTCCAAACTCATCCTGGATGTGCTTTCGGCACTCGAAGACATCAAAAGCACCAAAATTCTTTGGTACTTTCATGAAGATGATGAAGACATGGAGGAAGCCGGAGAGGAATTTTCGGAGCTGGTGGAAATCCCATTTGAATTCAAAACGTATTAATCCTGACGTCGGACATGAGGCCTGATGTATCTGTAACCCATGAGTGAAGAAATTCTCAAAGCGCTAACGCAGCTATTCGCCATCATTACCAAACAAGATGGGGGCGTAACTGAAAATGAGCGTCAATTTGTAATCAATTTCTTCCAGCAGGAGCTGGATCAGGACTCCATTAAGGAATACCTGGAGCTCTACGACAGTTATTCGGGTTACAAAAAGCAGGGAACCGCAGAGGAAGAAGAAAAAAACAAGCTCACTTCGGTTAAAGATTCTGTCAAGACATTGGGGATCTGCAAAAAGATCAACAAGACGCTGACGCAGAAACAGAAAGTAGTTGTTCTCACAAAACTCCTGGAGTTGGTCGGCCTGGACAAGAACTTTACACCGCAACGCATGGAGATCATCAATACGGTCTCCAATGTTTTTAATATCGGTCAGGACGAATACAAACTGATTGAGTCGTTTGTCGTCTCCGAAAAGACTGAGGCACTGAATTTTGGCGACATACTTGTTGCCGATGGGAGTTTGTCCCGATCTGCCGCATTGCAGAAACACGTTCACGCCCACATTGAAGGTCACCTGGTATTCCTCCGTGTCCGCAGTGTGGATATGTACTTCACCAAATACATTGGGGATGAGTCCAATGTACTGAACGCATTCATCATGATGCCGGGGAAAGTCTATCTCTTTTCGCACGGTAGTACCATCAAGACACAGGCCGGTGATGCGCATTACTATAGCGATCTGGTCGCTCATTTCAATGAAGAATTAAAGACCACCAAACTTTCCTTCAATGCACACGTAGAGGAATTCAAATTCCCAAACGGGGGGATAGGCCTGCGCGATGTGCTGATCACGGAAGGGCCTGGGAAATTGATTGGAATCATGGGAGCCAGTGGCGCCGGCAAAACAACATTGCTGAATGTCCTGGCGGGTCTTGAAAAACCAACTCAGGGTAAAATTCTGATCAACGGATTTAATATCATCACGCAAAAAGACCACGTCCAGGGTGTCATTGGGTACGTCTCGCAGGACGATCTGCTTATCGAGGAGCTTACGGTCTATGAAAACCTGTATTACAATGCCAAACTCTGCTTCGCGCATTTTACAGAAGAAGAATTACAAAAACGCGTTATGGCCGTGCTCGCCAACCTCGGGCTTGACCAACGCAAGGATTTAAAAGTAGGAAGTACGCTCGACAAGACCATCAGCGGAGGTCAGCGGAAAAGACTAAACATTGCCCTGGAATTGATCCGTGAACCAGCCGTATTATTTCTGGATGAACCTACTTCAGGGCTTTCTTCACGTGACTCAGAAAATGTCATTGACCTTTTAAAAGAACTTTCCCTTAAAGGGAAACTTATTTTTGTCGTCATCCACCAACCTTCTTCGGACATATACAAAATGTTTGATAAGATGATCATCATGGACACCGGCGGCTATCAAGCTTATTATGGAACACCCGTGGAGGCCGTCACCTACTTTAAGAAAGCAACCAATCAGGTTGACAGTAACCGCGGGCAATGCGAGACGTGCGGCAATGTCAACCCGGAACAAATATTCAATATTATCGAAGCCAAGGTTGTGGACGAATATGGCCAGCCCACCTCCAAGCGCAAGGTCACTCCGCCACAATGGCATGAGAAATACACTGAGGGCTTCAACATTAATCTCGTTGAAGATGTTAAGGAAGTACCCCCAAACAATCTTAACATCCCCACACGCTTCAGACAAACCGCGATCTTTACCGTGCGTGATTTTCTTTCGAAGATTAGCAATAAGCAATATTTACTCATCAATTTGCTGGAGGCACCTTTGCTTGCCGCTATCCTCGCCTTTATCATCCGCTACAAAAGCGCGCCAGGTGGAAAAGAATACATGTTTCGGTTTAACGACAATTTCCCTGCATTTATTTTGATGAGTATTATCGTAGCGCTCTTCATGGGGTTGACCGTGAGCGCTGAAGAAATTATCCGCGATCGGAAGATTCTGAAACGAGAATCTTTTCTAAACCTGAGCTGGAACAGTTATCTACTTTCCAAAGTGGCCATTTTGTTTTTGCTCTCCGCCATTCAAACACTCACCTATGTGTTCATCAGCAGTCTGATTCTCGAAGTACACGGCATGAACTTCGCGTTTTGGTTAGTGTTATTTTCGACCTCGTGTTTTGCCAATGTCCTGGGATTAAATATCTCTTCTGCTTTCAATTCCGCCGTAACGGTATATGTGATGATTCCACTGTTGCTCATTCCTCAAATGATCCTCAGTGGGTTGCTTTTCAGTTTTGATAAGTTAAACAATATTATCAGCACCAAAGGCAAAGTTCCCGTTGTCGCAGACATGATGGCGTCACGTTGGGCATATGAAGCGCTGGCCGTTCATCAGGCTATCTATAATGATTTCGACGAACCCTTTTACAATTATGAAAAAGAAGAAGCCAAGGCTGATTTTAAAGCAGGATACCTGGCCGATGAATTAAAACGCAGAAACCATTGGGTGCTTGATAACTTCGAAAACAAAACTGATTCCGTCCATGTTTTGGTGGTCAAAGAACTCAAAATAATCCGGGATCAGCTGACCGCTGAACCCTTTCGGCAAGGCATTGAAAAAATCAATCCAAATCAGGCACTTACAGCTGAAAAATACTCAAAAACGATTGGCGAAAGTCTCGAAACCTATTTTGAAGCATACCGGAAATACTACCAACGAATTTATAATGAAAATGTAAGCCTTATTGAGCGAAAGATGGCTTTTTATGAGAAAGGTGGGGTCAACATTAACAAGGAAAAGAACCTTTATCATAATGAAAGCCTTTCGGATCTGGTAAAGAATGTCAACACCAAAAATCGTTGGATTGAGTACGATGGGGAGATAATTCAACAGATCAACCCGATTTACCAGGAGCGGCCAGCAAGAAATGTGCTGGATTACCGCACTCCATTCTTTGCGCCACAAAAGAACCTGCTTGGAATGTCCATCAGCACGTTTCTTTTCGATGCGCTGGTCATTTGGGCTATGGCTGCATTGTTTTATCTTACCTTATATTTCGAATTGGTCAAAAAACTGGTCGATTTCTTTGGTAAAGTGAACCTTCCAAAGCGCAAGTAAAAGGGCAGGGTTTTTTGGTAACGAGCATCGAATTTTTAATTTTGTAAATATAAAATCTATGGTTATGAGAATTTTAGCAGTGGGGCTGGTGGCAGCAATTTTGGTCGCTTGTGGCTCCGGGAAAAAGCCGGATGAGCAGGCGTTCCTGAACAGCCTGGATTCGGCCAAAAACCATGGGCCAACCATCGACGAGGAAGTTATCGGTAGCATTTTGCAACAGATACCGAGCCCTCTCGAAATTTCTGTCTTGCTGAAGGAATCGGGCACAAAATACAATGCTGCGATCCTCAATTCGCCAGATAACCTTTCGAAATACAACAACAACTTCAAGAAAGCACTGAATTTGGGCATCTATGGCACTGATTTGGGATACACCAATATATATGCTCAAAATCAGGACGGAATCAAGTACTTGTCTACGATAAAATCTCTGGCGGATGGTTTGAATATCGGCCAGTTCTTTGATATTGAAACCATTGGCCGCCTGGCGACCAACAGCAAGAACCTGGACTCCCTCTTGCTGATCACTACCCAGAATTTCAACAGCATCAATCATTATCTCCAAACCCAAAGCCGGGCTAATTTGAGCGTATTACTCCTTACCGGAGGATGGTTGGAGGCCATGCAGGTCACTTGCCAGGTTGCAGCGCAAGACTTGAAGAACAAGGAATTGAAGGAAAAGATAGGCGAACAAAAAATTGTTCTGGAACAGATCGTGCTGCTTCTTGGCTTCTACAAGGGAGATGAAAACATGGCATCCTTATTGACGGATATGCAAGCATTGAAAGCAACGTTTGACAAAATAAACATCACTTATACATATAAGGAATCAACCATGGAGGTCATCAATGGCGTGGCAGTGATCAAAGACAACAGTACCACCACGATCGATATCACTGACGCCGACATTACGGCTATTAAAAATCTGACCAATTCGATCCGCAACAAAATCATAGGCTAACACCGAGAAAAAACCGATATGAAAAAGATAATTTTATTCCTCTCCTTCTTACTGTCCGTTGGCGTAAGTTCTTCCGAACTGATCGGCCAGTGCAATTCGGATAATTTCAGCAACGCCTGCATTCCTAAACTGGCGGGCGGATTTAATTTCTTGAAAAGCTATAAAATCGATGGCGAAGGTGGCAGCAAAGAAAAAGTGGAATACTCCTATGTGTTCACAAAAGGAACACAATATATGATCAACATTTGTGCTACAGGGCAGGCCACCGATGGCATTGTGGTGACCTTGTTTGATTCAGGTCGGCAAAAAGTGGCTACCAGCAAAATCGGTAATCAGTTTATTGCTGCCATAGCCTATCCCTGCAATGCTACGGGTATCTACTACATTCAATATACCTTTGACGGTTCGGCTTCCCATTGCGGCGGTAGCGCACTGGGATTCAAAAGATAAACTCAGCTTATTATCACAAGAAGCCTCGACCAGAATCGGGGTTTTTTTTTCACCTTACCAATAGCTCCGATGGAACTTAGTCTCCGTTTCAATTTTAAAGCCCGCTATTTCAAATCCGGAGAAATAACTCAAAAAACCCTGCAAGTATGGTATGTACTTCACGGCTACGGGCAGCTGGCAAAATACTTCTTAAAGAAATTTGATGTATTGGCGAAACAAAATATCTGTGTCATTGCCCCGGAAGGGTTATCGATATTTTATCTGGAGGATCTGCAGACGCGGATCCAGGGCGGAAGCAATCGGGCAGGCGCTACCTGGATGACACGGGAAAACCGGACGATGGATATTGAGAATTATATCTCCTTGCTGGACGCCATTCATAAGAAAGAAACTTATAATCTGAAAATTCCAATCACGATTTTGGGATTCTCACAAGGAGCAGCCACCGCCACCCGATGGGCATTGCAGGGAAAGGTCGATTTTACGCGACTGATTCTCTGGGCGGGGATTTTTCCCCCCGACATGGATTTTGCAGCGGGGCACCGGATTCTACAAACCAAAAAAGTAATCACCGTCCTTGGCAATCAGGATCCATTTGTTACACATGAGCGATTGAAAGAAATGGAAACCATATCAGATCAACTTAGAATATATCCCGAAATGATCCGCTTTGAGGGAAAGCACGACATGGATGAAGCGACGCTTCGTCAATTGATTTAGCGTTGTATTTTGATGTACTCCCGATCCATTAACTCAAACCTCACAACTAAGACCTCATAACTCTGTCTTTCATCTACGTCGGAAAATTCGATTAGCGATCCAGAAATCCGTTAGACTGCACTCATCAATACAGTTGCCACCGAAGAATTTTAGTTGTGAACAGTGAGTTGTGAGTTGTGAGTCTTTGAACTTGATTACCGCTATTCTCTTTTCACCACCGTTGCGCTGGCTTGAGCGGTGGGGAGCACGATCATATCTGCGATCATAACATGTGCAGGACGGGTCAGGGCAAATAAAATAAGATCGGCTATGTCTTGCCCGACCAGCGGCTGCATGCCTTTATAAACACCGGCGGCACGGGCATCATCTCCCTTGAACCGAACCAACGAAAATTCGGTCTCTACCAAGCCAGGATGAATGGCGGTTACTTTAATCCCGAATGCGTTAAGATCGATGCGCATGCCCTGGCTGAGGGCATCGACGGCAAACTTACTGGCACAATACACATTCCCATTGGCGTACACTTCCTTGCCAGCGATCGAACCGAGATTGATAACATGTCCGGATTTCCGCTCCACCATCCCAGGCAGAATTTCACGCGACACATACAATAATCCCTTGACGTTGATGTCGATCATCGCCTCCCAATCGTCAACATTTCCCGATTGAATCGGGTCGAGGCCATGGGCATTTCCGGCATCATTAATCAGCACATCAATCTTCTTCCACTCTTCTCCAAGCGATTGGCAGGCTTTCTGTACAGCTTCTCTATCCCGTACATCAAAGGACAATGTGGTAGTTTCTGTCACGGCCGACAGTTCTTGCTGGAGTTGGGTAAGTCTGTCTTTTCTTCTTCCGCAAAGAATGAGTTTAAAATGGTTTTTTGCTAAGAGTCTGGCGGATGCTTCACCAATTCCGGATGTCGCACCGGTGATCAGGGCAATTCTTTTTTGTGTCATGTTATTGGAAAATAAAATAGACTGAAATGGTATTGGTGTTGAGTCGTTTGATGGGGGCTCGGTAAACGCTGGGGTCAGCGCCGAGCATATTGACCAGTCCTCGTGAAAAGCGGATTTCCTGAGAGAATTTGAAAAGCGGAAAATAAAAATCAAAACCCAATCCTCCGTCCAGGCTCAAATTTGCTTTGTGGATGGCGAGGTTTGCCGTGTTGGATTGGACGTCATTTTTTCCCGATGCCTCAATACCGGGTGTAAATCCGCCGATCATATACATGCGCACATTACCCCGCCGGGTTGATTTGTATTTTAGCAGCAGCGGAAATTCCACCACCGTGGTCTCTACGAATTGCTGACTACTGGTTCCATTGGTGTAATAATACGTGAGCCGATGGTCATAGAATCCGGCCTTGGGCATAACCCGGAGATCGAAAAATTCATTCAATCGGAGGTTGACTAAAAAGCCCAATGAAAATCCGGGTGAATACGAAGGGATAACAGAGTGAACTGTATCAAATTTTGGGGTCACGAATTGGTTCGAATAATCAACCTGATAGGAAGAGGTATGCAACCCGATCATGAAGCCATAGGTTAACTTCTTGTCGTCATAATGCGGATTATGTTGTGAAGCCCATTTAAAAATCTGTCCATGCGAAGCGAATGACAACGCGCACAGCAGAAAGATAAACGTTACTTTATTCCTGTATAGAGCGAGCTGATACCGAATGTGAGTGGCGTGCATGTCGTATTTTTAAAACCCACCTGGGAAAGAATCTCCGTAAACTCCCTACCATCGGGGAAAGCCTGTACCGATTCGGGCAAATACGTGTAAGCGGACGCGTCGTTTGATACCCATCTTCCTATTTTAGGTAAAATGAATTTAAAATAAAAATGAAACAGTTGCCGGAAGGGAAACACAACGGGTTTGGAAAACTCCAGCACCACCATTTTGCCACCGGGCTTCAATACACGCAGCATATCTCCCAGTCCCTTTTCCAGGTTTTCGAAGTTCCTCACCCCAAACCCAACGATGATGGCATCGAACTTATTTTCTTCAAAGGGTAGTTTTTCTGAGTCTCCACTTAGGAGTTCTATTTTACTATCCAAACCCCGTTTTATCATCTTCTTTCGGCCTACCTCCAGCATGCCTTCCGAAATATCAACACCGATGACCCGATCCGGATTCAGTTTTAAAGCCTCCACGGCAAAATCACCGGTTCCTGTGGCCACGTCGAGGATCAATTTCGGATGGAGGTCCTTCAATATCCGAATGGCCTTCTTGCGCCAAAGTGTGTCAATTCCAAGGCTAAGAAAATGATTTAGAAAATCATACTTGCCGCTGATGTTATCAAACATTTTGGCAACCTGCTCTTTCTTACTGGCATGATCTTCTTTGTATGGAACCACGGTCATATAGTATGCTCACATCAAGAGTTTAGGATCTCCCGAACTTTGAAGGTCAAAAATGAGGAAAAGAATTGATTTAATTGCCGGTGACTTTGAATTCCACCCTTCGGTTGAGTTCACGCCCTTCTTTCTCGTCGTCATTGCTGGACAGTGGTTTTTCTTCACCGTAGCCCATGGCCGTGACCCGGCGTGGATCAACCCCCTTCGACGTCAGGAAGCCCCGTACCGCATTGGCTCGTTGCTGAGATAGCAGTTTATTAAAGTCCTTCGAACCAATGTTATCTGTATGTCCTGCGATTTCCACCCGAACGCCACCATTTTGCTTCATCATCGACTCTAGCTTGTTTAGCTCGGCATAAGAATCTTGTTTGAATGAAGCTTTACCAAAATCAAAATAGATGTTTCGCAGTACCTTGGTCACGCCTACTACCAGTTTTTTCATCTCAATGGTATTCGTAACGGGGTCGGAGTCACCCGCTGTTCCTTCAATTTTGACAGGCTGGTTTACAAATGCATACCCCTCCCGCTCCACAGAAAGCTGATAGTCCTTTGCTTCGGCAGCGGTAATCGAAAATTCATAGGTACCCTTACTTTGATTCGTCATTCCGATTACCATCTTATCCTTTACGCCTTGCAATTTCACTTTGGCTTCCAACGGTGATTGATTTTCGGCATCGACTACTACGACAATATATTTATTTGGTTTCGCCGGCTCAGGTTCTTTAGTTACTTCTGGTTCCTTTTTCTTTTCCTCTGGAACCGTGATCATATAAATGTCCGAATATCCAAGACCGTCATCTCGGACGGTTGCATAGTAGCCACGCTTTCCGTCTTTGGTAATCACATAAAACACATCATCGTCGGGTGTATTGATGGGATAGCCGAGATTTTCAGGTGTACCCCATTCATTCTTTTCCGCATTGAGTTGTTTGCTCTTAAAAATATCAAACCCTCCCATACTCTTCCCACCCTGTGAGCTGAAGTAGAATGTTTTTCCATCATAGTCAATAAAGGGTGCATCCTCATCCAATTCGGTGTTGATAACTGCTCCCATATTTTTAACGCGACTCCATTCACCATTAGCGTCTTTTGTGCATACATAAATATCGGATCCTCCATAGCCCCCCGGGCGTTCACTGGCAAAGTAAAGGCGATCTCCTTCTTTGGTAATTGTAATGGATGATTCTCGAAATGTGGAATTGATCAAACCAGGTAGCGCTTCCGGTGCACCCCATGCGCCGTCCTTTCGTCTTTGACTGAAATAGATATCCCCATTGCCTTCATCTTTGTAGAGGAAAAGTGTGTTGCCGTCGGGAGACAAGGCGAGGTTGGAGTCGTTGAATTTGGTATTGACGGGGGCTCCGATATTTTTTGCTTTTGCCCACGCCCCTCCTGACCTGGTCGCTGTGAATATATCCTCATAGGGCTTGTTATCATCGGCCACGTTTTCATTAGTATTCCCATCCCTTCTCCTGGTGGTAAAAATAATTTCGTTTTCATTTTCTGAGAACACCGGGCCATAATCGTCAAACTCCGAGTTAATTTCCTTCCCAATATTAACGATGGCATAATTCTTCGGACTGGCAACAAATTCTTTTCCGTTCTTGCATTCCGCCAATCGCCTTTCCACATCCTTGAGTTCAACTTTATTTTTTCCCTGGTAGCCCGGGTTTTTGGTCAGCTTATCGCGATAGCGACCATAGTAACTGGCAGCATTATTAAAGTCCATGCCATATTGGTAAGCCTGACCGATCCAATACATAAGGTCAAATCTAAAGTCAGGGTTTTGACGATAAATGCGGAGAAAATATTTTACAGCAAAATCCTTTTTGATGGTCGCCAAATGCATATGGCCGGCCTCAAAATTTGCCTGGACATTGGTCGTGTCAAAATCAGCTGCGATTACCATGATATCACGGGCATCGTCCATGGCTTTTGTATCGGCCATAACAAGATCAGCTTGCTCCATGTACAACTTCGATTGCGCTTTGTCTTGTTGTTGGGCAGAAGCGAGGTGAACGATGGCAGCAAATACAGTTAAAAAAATCAGTACTCTACGGATACTGTACATGGTCAAAAAAATGATTTAGTACCAAATTAAATAAATTTAAACAATGCCAGAATGGCAATGTAGCAAAATATGTCAAAAAGAAAGGTGCAAATTGCATTCATAACTAACACGAATCTTACATTCTTAGTATTTTGCCCTTCGATTAATACTTTAACTACTACCCATGGTAATCAAGGCGGCCGAATTTGTTGTCAGCAACACCCAAATAAGCCTTTGCCCTGAGCCTGACAGACCTGAATTTGCCTTCATTGGCAGATCAAATGTGGGCAAGTCCTCGCTCATCAATACCCTGGTGGGCAGGAAGGGTTTGGCAAAGATTTCCACACGGCCTGGAAAGACCCAAACGATCAACCATTTCATCATCAATGACGCCTGGTACCTGGTTGACCTTCCAGGATATGGCTTTGCGGTTACCAGCCAGTCGGACCGCTACGAATGGAGCAAAATGATAGAACACTATCTCCTCGAGCGTGAAAATCTATATTGTACCTTCATTCTTTTAGATGCCCGCCTAACGCCTCAAGCCAAAGATCTCGACTTCATTCGCTGGCTGGGCGGCAAAAATATGCCCCTCGCTCTGGTGCTTACGAAGGCCGACAAATTATCGCGCAATGAACTTGAAAAGTCCGTTCTCTTATACCAGACCACTTTGCTCAAAATATGGGAGGAACTCCCACCGTTTTTCATCTCTTCAGCGGAGACCAAAGCGGGCCGAAAAGAGATTTTGAGTTTTATTGAAGAGGCCATAAACCGACAAGACCAAAATTGATTAGTTTTGTCGCGCAAAAAAAATCAACATGGAGCTATCAGAAATTGCATCGGTCAGTGGAAAAGGAGGTCTCTACAAAGTTCTCAAGCCAACCAAATCAGGTGTCATTTTGGAATCCCTTGACGAGGTCAAAACCAAACAGGTTGCTACGGTCACACAGAAGCTTTCGCTGCTGAATGAAATTTCGATTTACACCACTTCGAAGGAAGGCACTGTTTCACTTGAGCTTGTTCTTCGTAAAATCCATCATGATTTTGGAAGTGATCCGGGCGTCGATGCCGAATCAGACGGAGGCGAATTAAAGGCATTCCTCAAATCGGTACTTCCGGAATACGATGAAGACCGGGTTTATGTTTCCGACATCAAAAAACTGGTGAAATGGTATGGCATAATTTTGCGCTTTGCGCCTGAAATACTGGTTGAGACCCTGAAGGAAAAGGAATCCGGTGACGAAACTAAATAACCTGTTTTTCGATCAACAGGATCAGAATGTGGATGATCTTGATGTGAATTTCCTGAATACGATCAGCATAGCCAAAGTGCGGAACACGAAGTTCAATTGTAGCCAGAGATGATAGCTTTCCGCCGTCTTTGCCGGTGAGCGCGATGATTTGCATCCCTTTTTCTTTTGCCGTTTCAGCAGCCTTCAGCACATTGGGTGATTGACCGCTGGTGCTAATGGCCAACAATACATCTCCTTTATTCCCGAGCGCTTCCAGATAGCGCGAGAAAACAAATTCAAAACCGTAGTCATTACTTACACATGAAATGTGGCTTGCATCAGAAATACAAATGGCGGGAATAGCTTTGCGGTTTTCGCGATACCGACCGGTCAACTCCTCTGCGAAATGCATGGCATCACAATGGGAACCTCCATTGCCACAGGAAATAACCTTACCTCCGCCCTTGATCGCATCGGCAATTATCTTTGAAGCTTGTTCAATCTTTGAAATGGAAATCGGATCTAGAAGAAATTGACTGAGGAGGTGTGAGGCTTCCGACAGTTCCGCAACAATAACCGGTTTGAAATCCATATTATTTGGATTCCGTGGTGACAGTCTGTTTCTTCGTTTCCTGGAAATCGTAAATTCTAGCCTTCAGCGTGTTGTTCTCGAGCTTGAATTCATCCGCTTCATTTTTAGTCTTGTTGTTCAGTCTCCATGCCCAAACAAAATCAATCATGATCAACGCCACTCCGACGAACGAAAGATATTTGAAGGAGGGGACATAACTAACCATCCTGAACAAAGCAGACGTGTTGGCATCAATCACCACCGTGAATATAAATGCCACCAATTGATATGCCCCAAAGATGCTATAAAAAATAATGCGTTTCTTACCCATGGCCTTAAGATTAAGAACACAAAATTAGGCTTTTTGTGCCAACGCAAAAGTGCAATTTGCGCCAAAACCTTGCGTGCATTTTGTAATGGAGCGAATTCAATTTCACTGTTTTTAACGGCTTTCATAGGCTCCATAAAATGAAAAACCCGAAGCAACGCCTCGGGGACTCTACCTTTGCAAGCAGAAAACTTGGGTTAATAGCGATAGTATTCCGGTTTGAACGGCCCCTGAACCTCAACGCCAATGTACTTGGCCTGTTCAGAAGAAAGTTCTTCCAATTCAACACCGATCTTCTTCAAATGAAGTTTAGCCACTTTTTCATCCAGGTGTTTAGGTAGCATGTATACTTTATTTTCGTATTGGTCGGTACGGGTCCACAATTCAATTTGTGCCAAGGTCTGATTTGTAAAAGAATTGGACATCACGAAAGAAGGGTGACCCATTGCACAGCCCAGGTTGACCAGCCGACCTTCGGCAAGCAAAATCACCTGACGGCCATTTTTCAAAGTATACAGATCCACCTGCGGTTTGATGACATCCTTTTCCGCATTCTTATTTAACCACGCCACGTCAATCTCATTATCAAAATGCCCGATGTTGCAGACGATAGTTTTGTCCTTCATGCTCTGGAAGTGACGTTCTTTGATGATGTCAAAATTACCAGTGGCGGTTACAATGATATCTGCTTCTTTCACCGCAACATCCATTTTCTTTACGGCAAAGCCATCCATCGCAGCTTGAAGGGCGCAGATCGGATCAATTTCAGTTACGATAACACGTGCTCCCGCGCCACGCAAAGATGCAGCAGAACCCTTGCCCACGTCGCCATAGCCAGCTACTACAGCTACTTTGCCTGCAATCATGATATCAGTAGCCCGCCGGATCGCATCCACACAGGATTCTTTACAACCGTATTTATTGTCAAATTTTGATTTTGTAACCGAGTCATTGATGTTTATGGCCGGTAGGGGAAGTTTCCCCGCGTTCATGCGTTCGATCAAGCGGTGAACTCCGGTAGTTGTTTCTTCTGAAATTCCGCGTACGCCCGGAACGAGTTCAGGAAAACGGTCGAGTACCATGTTGGTCAGGTCACCACCATCATCAAGGATCATATTGAGTTGCTTGCCTTCGCCAAAAGCATGCAATGTTTGTTCAATGCACCAATCGAACTCCTGTTCGTTCATTCCCTTCCAGGCAAAAACGGGGATCCCGGCTTTTGCAATCGCTGCGGCAGCATGGTCCTGAGTGGAAAAAATATTACACGATGACCACGATACTTCGGCACCCAATTCTACCAGGGTTTCAATTAAAACGGCGGTCTGGATTGTCATGTGAAGGCATCCGGCAATACGCGCATCTTTTAACGGTTTTTGCTTCCCGAATTCATCCCGAAGGGCCATCAAGCCCGGCATTTCAGCCTCTGCTAATCTAATCTCTTTTCGACCCCAATCGGCCAATGTCAGGTCTTTTACCTTGAATTGGGCTTTCTCTGCTACCATCATAATTTTTTGTATTTGTAATGAATTAAGGACGCAAAAGTAATATAAAGGTTTCAAAAGTAGATGATTCCCTTGCTCAAATTATAGGCGTTCCATTTATGCCTTAAAGTATCCGCTGGCCAACCCGGAAACTTCGAAATGGCTAATATCTGTTGTTCGGAGAGTAGGGTCTTGGCGGCCGCCTTATATTTTGAAGTGTAGGCATCTCTGATTTTTTGAATAACTCTTCCTGCTTAATCACCGTGGTCCAAACACTAGTGTGTCCATCGTCCATTCGGGTCCATATGGGAGCAATAACTCCCTTATACGCTGTAATCCCGATGTAGTCGCCCATGGATTTATCGGGTGATGGAATAAATGGGCTCTCACTGATTTTTATTTCTGAAAAATGACCGGTGCCATCCAAAGAGTATGCCAGATAGACATCCGTCCGAAGATCATCATAAGCCCTGCGATCATAATAGACCGCGTAGACAACACCCGTTGCCTGGTCTACAGTCATCACAGGCATGAATTGATGCTTCCCCGGTGCGTCCTTATTGACCCGCTGCGGTGAGGACCAGGAATCGCCTCGGTTGATGGACCGGATAAGCCAAATATCAGCATCATTTTCTCCGCTGCTGAGATCGGAGTAGGTTACATATAAACTTCCTCTGAAGAAAGTTTCACTGTCGTCAGCAATCAATGTTGGCATGCCACTGCACTTGCCCAACCCAGGAATATTCATGGATGATCCTCCGGGTTGTTTTGCGATTGGCAAATCATTGCCCAGCCAGGTGTTTCCCTGGTCATAAGAGCGATCGAAAAAAATGGATTCCTGATTTGACCAGACCACAAACAATCTTTCATTGATATTGATGGCGGCCATTGCCCCATTCGGGGTGTTGTCACCATCCCGGCAATCACCTGGTGTGCTGTTGATCTGAATCGGGTCGCTCCATCTTTTTCCGTGGGCGGATTTACTAAAAAAGATATTGGATTGGCAAGTTGAATCTTTTGCTCCGTAATGATCAAATTGTGTCCAGGTAAGGTACAGCTCACCCAGCGCATAATGGGTGCCAACCCGGGGTTTCACCTGGTCCTTGGGTGGATTGTTGCCAATCGACACATCCTTGCTCCAGGTTAGTCCGCCATCAGTGGATGTATGACAAACAATCCTGTCGAGCCAACCATCATCGTCAGGCCCTTTCCCATTGGCATCTGACAAATGAAAGTAAAAGAAATTACCTTTTGTATCCGCAATCAAAACCGGATCACCCCCTGCCCCAAATGTTGATGCCATTTTGGTTTCATTCCAGGTTTTGCCGCCATCAACTGTGGCCATTACCCTGTTTAATCCAGCTCCGGCTATCAGGTTCTTTGGATCTTTATGGTTAATCGCTATGCTGACACCCATCGGTATGGGAATCCCCTCGGTCAATTCTGCTAATTTGATATTCTTCATTTGGGCCGAAGTACTAAGAGAGAGAACCATGCAGAAAACAAAGCCCGGGAATTTCATCATGAGATATTTGTTTTGGTAAATGATCACAAATAATTCAGGCTTTTCAAAATGGATACCCAATGAAGATAACCAGCCTGGTTGAGGTGCAAACCCTCTGTCGAATATTTAATATCCAAACGACTTTCGCCATCCAGAAATTTAGAATAGAGGTCAATATAAGTATAACCCAGCCGGTCACCGTATTTCTGAAGTTGGAAATTAATGGTGACCAAATGATCGTCTTTGTTTTTGTGGTTTGGAAAATCCTTGAAAGTATTGTTGGTGGGCAGGATACTCTGAACAAATACAATGGTCTTGGGCGACCCACCCTTTATTCTTCTCACGATCAAAAAAATGTTTTCCATGATGATCTCGTCCGGAATACCCTTTGCGATGTCATTAATTCCGATCAGTAGAAAAACTTTGGAAGGCTTGCGTTGAATCACGTCGTCGATCCGATACAGGACACCGAATGTAATATCGCCACTGAGTCCGCGATTGATGGCGGAAGAGTCCTTGAGCAGTTTCTTCCAGTTACCCCCTTCGGTAATGCTGTTACCCAGAAAAAGAATCTTTCCCTTGACGATCGGTTCCTGCTTGAATTTTTCAACTGCGGCACGAAACCCTTCGGGTCCATAGGGAATGGTATCCCAACTGCGTTGCGCCATCAGGCCAACTGGAATCAACAACAGGAGTAGGAAAGGGATAAACTTCTTCATCTTAGACTAGGATTTGTAAGATTAATGGATTTTTAGGATTAAGTCCAGTTTAAGCAAAATCGCTCTGAACCCGCAATCCAAAAATCCGAATAATCTTGCTCAGTTTTAACAGTTAAAAAATTATTCTCATCTTCTCGACTTGAATCGTTAAGGATGTCGGATCCTAAAAAATATACTTTGTCAGTTGGAATAGCCCTGGTTATTGCCAATATGATCGGTACGGGTGTTTTTACTTCCCTGGGTTATCAGGTAGGCCCCATCCCTTCCGGATTTGCCATTCTGATGCTATGGGCTATTGGGGGTGTAGTCGCGCTATCCGGCGCATTTACCTACGCTGAAATCGCCACAACGCTAAAAAAATCCGGTGGTGAATATTTCTATCTGGGAAAGATTTTTCATCCCGCCTTGGGTTTTGTTGCCGGCTGGATGAGCCTTTTGGTAGGTTTTGCCGGTGCCATTTCTGCCGTGGCCATTGCGATCGGTGCTTACTCTACGGTTGCATTGGGGATCCCCGTCAAGGTTATTGCAATAGTGGCCATTCTGTTGGTCTCCGCCATTCACTGGTTTGGGGTAAAATCAGGAGGACGGGCACAAACCATCCTGACCTCCACCAAACTGATGCTGATTGCTTTTTTTTGCATCGCCCCTTTTTTCATCAAAGAGGAACTTAAATCCGGATTGAGCTATTGGCCCCAACCCGGAGATTGGGTGCTCATCGCCAGCCCCGGCTTTGCTATTTCGCTCGTGTTTGTTGTCTATGCTTATACGGGATGGAATGCCGCTGCATATATTGCTGGAAATCTTGAGCAGGCAAGCAAAAATCTGCCCCGCGCCCTGATTGTTGGTACGTTGACGGTAGCCATCGTTTACCTCTCCCTGAATGCCATGTTCCTTTACTCGGCAACATTCAAAGAACTAGATGGTCAAAATGACATTGGAAACGTGGTGGCCCTTAAACTCTTTGGACCGCAAATGGGGGCCGTGTTTTCCATGCTCTTCAGCATTGCATTGCTCTCTACTTTAAGTGCTATGACCATTGCCGGCCCCCGCGTTACGGAAGCCATGGGTGAGGATTATCCCGTCTTTATCTCCTTTACCAAAAAGAACCAGTTTGACATGCCCTACATTGCCATCCTGGTGCAAGCCGGCTGGTCAGTTTTTTTGGTATTGGTCAGTTCATTCAAGGAGATCATTCAATATATCTCCATCAGTCTTTCGATCTTTTCGATGATGACCGTGCTGGGGGTTTTTATGTTACGGAAAAGTGTTCCACCTGGAGACAGGCCCTATAGCTTGCCGCTTTATCCTTTACCTCCTCTTATTTTTACCGCCTGTACGAGCTGGATGATTTACTATGTAACGAGTGATGACCCCAAAATAATTCTCTACTCCTTTGCCACCATGGTTCCGGGATTAATTTTATACTTTGTGGCCGCAAAAAAGAAAACCGTTTTGTGAGGGCTTGAATCCTGAAAAGGAATCAGGCATATTTTGGTGACTTAAACCCATTGTTGTGAAAAAAGTAATTGCCCTTTGTGTTGTACTCTCCGTTCTATTATTGGTCTTATGCTGCTCACGTAAAAAGGAGACTTCGGATG
>JAYVXP010000078.1:0-20706 GCA_043785125.1 Bacteroidia bacterium | reverse complement strand
TTGGGCTGTTCGCCCATTAAAGTGGCACGCGAGCTGGGTTCAGAACGTCGTGAGACAGTTCGGTCCCTATCTGTGATGGGCGTAGGAAGTTTGAGAGGATCTGACCTTAGTACGAGAGGACCGGGTTGGACTAACCGCTGGTGTACCGGTTGTAGTGCCAGCTGCACTGCCGGGTAGCTATGTTGGGACGGGATAAGCGCTGAAAGCATCTAAGCGCGAACCCCACCTCGAGATGAGACTTCCATCAAGGGGCGTCAGAGATCATGACGTTGATAGGCTGCAGGTGTAAAGTCAGTAATGACAAAGCTGAGCAGTACTAATTACCCGAACGCTTCAGACAAGAAGAAACATTACTTGTGTGCTCGATTATTTTATTTCCCTTCTACTTTTTCACTCCAGATGTCAACGATATTAGATCAGGATGATCTGGATTTATGGATTGGCAGGATTGAATCCTGCCAATCTTCAAATCCTTAAATCCTGATAAGTCCTTAAGGTGACTATGGCGGTGGGGATCACCTCTTCCCATTCCGAACAGAGCAGTTAAGCCCGCCCGCGCTGATGGTACTGGAGTAAAATCCGGGAGAGTAAGTCGTTGCCTTTCTTTATTAAAAAAGCCCCGTAGAAATACGAGGCTTTTTTTTGACTCAAAACTCACCAATTCACCGTTCACAACTAGAGACACCTCTGGATACCGCATCGTAGGCAATTAATCCGATATGTTAGTTGTGAGTTGGTGAGTTGTGTGTTGGGAAAAATGGAGATCCGGATATTGGAACGGCAGTGCGCTTCCGGAAAAAACTTACCCCACCGCCACCTCAAAAAGAGTATCCTCTCTAACATATTTCCCGGCTATCCGAAGAACCTCTTCCGGACTTACGAGATCAATCCGATTGAACAGGTCCTGATAGTAACTGAGCGGGAGATCATGCAGATGAATGTTCTTGATCTTTTCAATCACTGAAAATAAATTGGCCATATCCGCCTGAAGACTTCCGGTCAAATGATTCTTCGCCAGTGCGAGTTCGGAAGCAGTAACCGGATTTTCCTGTAATTTCTTGAGCTCAATTCTAATCTCCGAAATCGCCAGTTCCAGATTTGATTTATTCACATCGGCACCAATCATGAATACCGCATCTTTCGCAAAGGTGTTGAGCGACGAGTAAATCCCATAGGTGAGCCCTTTTTCCTCACGGATGTTCTTCATCAACCGGGAGCCAAAAAATCCGCCCAAGAGATGATTAAAAATCAGTAAATCAAAATACTCAGGGTCGGTCTTTGAGAGACTTCTCTTTCCAAGACGAATGGAGGATTGCAAGCTTCCTTCTTTTTCTACACGCTGGGCAAACGCCAGCGCAGCAGGATGAATTCCTGAATCCGGAAAAACGGAGGCCCCCCGCAGAGATTGGAAACCCTGCAGCAGCATACCTATTTCAGAATCCGATAAATTCCCGACCCAATAAATACTGTGGACTTTAAAAGCCGACTTAAAAAAATCAGTAAAATCGGGTAGGGCCAGGAAATTTACATCCGGTTCCTCAATCGTTGAACCGTAAGGATGGATGGCGCCAAAAATATTTCTACGAATCAATACACCGGCACGGTAACTGGTTTTTTCATTGCTGATTTTAAGATTTTGCAGGAAAATTTCCTTCATTAGTGCCCACTCCGCTTCCGGAAATGAGGGGTCCTGCAAAATTTCCAGAAACAATGGGAAGACGTGTTCTAAATTGGTTCTAAGCGAATACAGCGAAACGGAAACAAAATCAAATCCGGGACTAATCTCCAGGCTGGCGCCGTAATGATCAAGCGTGTCGGCAATTTGATCTGCTGTTTTTTGGTGTGTTCCCTTCTCGAGCAGTGCCGCAGTAAAATGAGATAACCCGATTTTGGATTCAAACCATTTGCCGGCGCTGAAAATGACTTCGACCTTAACTACATTCTGCTCAATTCCATGAACCCCGAAAATATTGATCCCTGATGCAAGTATGGCTTCAATGGGTTGGGGAAGGGTGATCGATAGCGTCTTTTGAAAGGGAGGAGCCAGTTTCCGATTGAGCATGAATGAGATTAGTCCGTAACAGATTCTTCTTCTTTAGGTTTTGCATTGAAGGTAATCATGATAGTGAACCGGATGGTTTCGGCCAGCGCATTATTCCGATTGTTGGTGGGAACCAGATAAGCCATATCAAACGCAAATTTTTCATAACGGACACCAAATCCAGCCGTCAAATATTTTCGATCGCCTTTGTCCTTGGCTTCATAAAAATAACCAAGGCGTCCGGCAAAAAGCTGATTGTACCAATACTCCATTCCCAGCGATGTCGTGATCTCATGCATCTCTTCTTTAAACCCACCCGGAGCATCGCTAAAGGAGCCGAACACACCTTTCAAAAGTGGCTCAGACTTGTATCCTGGATGAGGGCTTGGAACCATGAGCTTGTTAAAATCCAAAATAAAACTCAGGCTATTCAGCGCGTCCAACTCAGTTTTGTAAACGCCGCCCAGGCGTAGGTTGGTAGGAATAAAATCTTTGTTATTTGCATCGGAGTAAGAAATCTTGGAGCCGAGATTGGTAATGGAAGCACCCAGTGAGACGCTGGAATTGTTGGACACCAATGGCTTCGTATAGTATACACCTAAATCCACCGCTACCGAACTTCCGGGCTTTCCATCTGTCGAGCCCGACGCTCCATAGATACCTGTAAGGTTGGAATGGATGTACCGAAGCGCACCCCCAATCCCAAAGTGCTCGGTCAGTATTCTGGAATAGGTAACATCAAAAGCATATTCGCGCGGATTGAATCTCCCAAGATCATTGTTTTGTGCGTCACGGAAATTAATTTCCCCCATGTTGAAATATTTCATCGATGCCGCTATGGTCTGCTCACGATTAATTTTATAAAACCCCGAGAGGTAAAAAATCGACATGTCATTAACAATTTTTCCAAGCCAGGGCGTATAAGAAGCCGAACCCCCATATCCTTCCTTGATAAAGGCCAGCTTGCCGGCATTCCAATAGGCTGAATTGGCATCAGGAGAAGTGGCAACACCCGCATCACCAAGGGCCGCAGACCGGGAATCAGGGGTGATGGTTAAGAAGGGGACGGCTGTGGTAATAATCTTATTTGTACTATCCTGGCCAATCAGGTTGCCCTGAAGCTGGGCAAAAGCTGATGCAGCGACCAATGCCAGAATGAGCACAATACCTAACTTCTTCATAATCAAGTTCTAAGCGCTAAAGATAATCAATTAACAATAATTAGCTTGGTAATTTGCTCATTTTTCGATCCGTCCAGAAGGGAACGAACAGATAGTTTCCCCAGGTATATTCCGTTCATTAATTTATTTCCTGCATCATTGGCGCCATCCCACTCGGCCAGCGTTACATGTGAAAAGCTGGAGGAAATAGAATATTGTCTCAAGTCCACCAATTGCCCCATCAGGTCGAAGACAGAGAGCTCTACATCCAGGTCTTCGCCGGGCCGATTGTGTGTAAATCCAAAAATAGTGGATCTGGTAAACGATGCAAAAGGGTTGGGGTAGTTATAAAAATCGCTGACCAAGATACCCCTGTCGGTCACCACAAAATCAATACTGGCCGAAGTACGGTTCGAATAGGTATCCGATACCTGAACAACGATATGGTGCTTCCCCTTTTGCAATCCTTTCAAAGGGAAATCCGCAGTGCCATGTGTGAAGTCATCTTTCGCGGCAGTGTAATACTCATTCAAGATAAATATCGTAGAATCATCCAGCGTGGCTGTCAGATTATCCGTACCCGTGTATCCGGAAACTGCGATACCGTGAACGTCAGCCAGTTGTGCTATCAGGATTGTGTTGGGACTGGCCACGCTTCCATTCACAAAAGTGGTATCGCCAATAAATAGGTTTACTTTAGGTGGTGTGTTGTCAGGAGGAAAAATAGTTTCGGCTCCTCCCACCTTCGCCGTTATGCTTCCGCTGGCATTTTCCACACCGTTATCGGCATACAGGTTGAGTTTGCCCAGCCCGATATTCGATTCAAGATTTTTGGGGACAACAAATTGTAACTGAAAATGGCCACCTACCACCGATGCCTTTCCTCGGAAAATAATATTGCTCCATTGCAAAAACGTAAACGGAATATTTTTATCAACCGTATCAACCAACGTCGTGAAGGAAACTGGCCGGTCAAAAAGGATAGCCTCAACCTCGCCGTTAAAGTCAGAGCGCTTTAACCCCGACCGCTGTATTTCTCCTTTTATTACCACGCTGGAAAGTGCCTTAAGGGTGTCTGTGTTCATTGCCGTTTTGATTTGATTGATAAACACTTCGTTTTCCGGCAGCGCAAGCTTCATAGAAGGATCACCAATCAAAGAGAAATTTCTATTGGCTACACCACTCAGGCTATTGTTTTTAGTATCACGAAAAATTGCACCCAAATCGCGGTATGCGGTTCCCATTTTTAGAAATAGCGCGTCATAAAACGCTTTGTTCAATTCAAAATTGGTGCTGGAATTGACTGGCCTCGCCGTCGTAACCAAACCAATTCCACCACCATTTTTTTGCAAAAGTAGCTTTTCACCACTCGAAATTTGAAATGGATCATCATGGCGCCCAAACTCGCAAGTGGCCGTTACAAATAACGGATATTTCGGTCCGTTCTTCCATCCCTTGATCAAATCCCCATCAAGGACACGCTCCTGCATCCACTGTTCTTCTGAGCCGTGTCCGGTAAAATTGACGATCATCGCACCACTTTCCAATGACCGGTCGATAGCATCTCGAGTATCGGGTGAAGTCTGGCCAAGGGGCGTCATGATTTGTTTGAAGGCATCAAGATATATTTTTTTGGTTATAAAATCCGGATGGTTTTGATCGATACTTACGGCAAGCTGATCGGCCTGGCTTTGGTGAATGCTGTAGTCACCATCATCGGCGACAAAAACAACCTTCTGCCGCCAGACGCCAAACCCTTTTTCATTATCGTCATAGTCGATCAATTTGTCTACAACATCTTTGGCTTCCTGAATATTGGTAACCGACAGCCTCCCTACACCGACATCCATCGTATTGTCTTGTGATGGATTTTCTGTCCATTCGCCTTCCGTCGATTCAAGAAAAGCAAAATAGTCGTCAGAAGAATAAGTCTCCAGTGGACTCAATGAATTTCGGGATTCGTAGGTTGGTACCATGTTGGTATTACTCAGTACCCTGTTCTTATAGTCATAAGAGCATCTGCCAAAAAGCAAAAGATTATGGAGGCCGGAACCGGGTCTTGTATAAAGCTCTTTAACAAAATCCCGGATCGCTGTAATATCCTGCTTCCCTCCTGAATACTCATTGTAAATTTCCTGGGTTGTCACGACGGCCACACTGATCTGGTTGTGGGCCTGTCGGTGAGAGGCCAAGCGCAATGCCTCACTCATGAAATCGGGATGCGTAACAATCAGTAAATCCGGACTCGCCATTCCGGAAAGGTTTTGATTGGATACCGTGGATTCCAGAACAGGCAACGGAATTTTATCTATTGAGAAAACAATAAAGTTTCGCAACGTATCCGTAGGAACCGCAAAGGTTGCGTGATCCACATTCAATGCGAAGGATTGAACCTTAGACCGAAAAGGATCGGTGATATCCCAGATTATTGAATTTTGAGAAGTGGAACCAACATCAAACAATGAGATGGCATTGTTCAAGCTTTGTTGTGAAGTGAAAATAGTCTGGTTGCCATACAACGCCAGTTTGCGTTTGAGTGAAAGAAGAAAATAGTCAAGGTACCCGATAGAAGTTCCCGAGGAAGATTTAAGGTATTGATAATGTATGTCCTGGGCGGATTGACTTGTTGCGGACACCGTATTTGAATTGATGGTGATCGTGTCGGTCAACTGACTTCCTTTGATGGCATATTGGGTATTGGCAATCGGGTCCAGCACTTGCTCCATCACAAGATTGCTATTAAAAGAAACCTTGAAGGAAGAAGGCGAGGAATAAGCTTGGGCCATAACAGCAGATACGATCTTAATCGAAGAGTTGTCAACGATTCCGGCAAAATCGAACCGGACCGTAATTTCTGTTTTCTCATCAAACTGTTCACCAAACCAGTCGCGCCCCGATTTCAGGATATTGTATTTATCTGTTTCATAGAATCCGAAGTCGTCAAATTCGTTGATCACCGGAAAGTTATTTCCCAGGTTTTGCGCAGTCACCATTCTCTTGCCGGGTTGCACATTCAAAGTGAGAAAATAAAAATTCTTATCGCCGTAAAGGTTATTCTGATAGAAGAAAATGCTTTTGGGGGTATTGAATGTATAGGCATCAGGACCTTGTCCATAGAAAAGAAGATAATCTTGCTTATCCATCTTTCCATCGCTCTCACCCTGGACCATGATGGCAAGTTCCTGGAGATGATTGATCCGAACGGCGTCGTTGGCCTGCGGAAGCATTCCTGTTCCGGCGCCATATAGTCGAAGTTTTCGTGGATCCAAATGCTCCGGATCAAAACCTGCTTTTTTCAACGACGAATAATCAATTTTATATAAGCCGTTGGCGGCCACTGAGAAAGTAAACCAATGCCCGGAATCCAGCACAGACGGTGTTTGTGCAGGCAGATGAACAGTTAAGGCCATCGCCAAAAGGAACGTGGTTATTTTAATGATGGAGGACAAAGATTTTCCTTATTTACGCGATTTCAAGAGCTTGCTTACTAACGACATACCTATATACAAAAGTATAATAATCGGTATCGCCCCTGCACGCCACCCGGCCAGTAGTAATACGGCCAGAAGCAAAAAAGTAAACCGGATTTGATTATCGGCCCATGAGAAATTTTTGAATTTCAATGCAAAGAGCTCCCAGGGTGAAACAAGCAAAAAAGAAAAGAGAAAGGTAATGGCAAGGAGTGTAATGGCGTGGTCGATGACCACGTGTAGCGGGGGTGGAAGAAAGGGAAGGGCTGTCAAGAACAGGGCGACGGCCGGCGTGGGCACACCCACAAAGGAATCCTTTTGATTTTCTGCTATATTGAATTGCGCCAGGCGCAGGGCGGAAAAAACGGCAATCGAAAATCCGATGTAAGCCAGCAAGGGTTCGTCCGAAACGGCGTGAATAAGAGAATACATTACCATGGCAGGAAGCAAGCCAAAACTGACCATGTCGGCGAGGGAGTCCAATTCTTTTCCGATAGGGGAGGTAACATGGAGTGCTCTCGCTGCAAAGCCATCCAAAAAGTCAAAAACGCAGGCGGCCCAAACAAAATATGCGGCGTACTCAATCGGGTATTGAAGCACCCATACGATACCGAGACAGCCGCATAGTAAATTTCCACAAGTGAGCGCATTCGGCAGGTGACGAAGAAGATTCATTTAGCGTAGGCTCAGTGCGCAAAAAGGATTCGATATTTTTTCTTTTCCCAGGGTAGTTGTAGGGCCATGACCTGGATAAACCACTACCTTATCGGGCAACGTGAAAAGTTTTTGGTGAATACTGCTGATCAACGTATCAAAATCGCCGCCTGGCAAATCTGTGCGGCCAATGCTTCCCGCAAAAAGTACGTCACCACTGATGATCACGTCTTGTTGACGGTTGTAGAAGGCGATGTGCCCGGGGGAATGTCCGGGAAGAAACAAAATATCCAATGTTGTATTCCCGAATTTTACCTTATCGCCCTCATTGAGAAAACCATCCGGCTCCGCTTCTTGATATTGCGCAAATCCATAATTGGGTGCGTAGATCTTAACGGTCCTCAAAACGGTCTCTTCGATGGGATGAATCATCAACCTGACCTTGTATTTCTGTTTGACATGATCGTTGCCTAGCACGTGATCGATATGACAATGCGTATTGAGAAGATATTTTATGTTGAGGTGGTGTGCAGTAATAAAATCATCCAATTGGGCGCTCTCTGCCGGTTCGTAGCAGCCGGGGTCAATGACCACCGCCTCTTTCGTTTCATCATAAACGACCAGGGTATTCTCCTGAAACGGGTTGAAAACAAAAGTCTGAATCTGCATCATGGCATTAATTATAGGCAAAGGTACAAAGGTTTATAAATTCTTGCCGCGTGCTGATGGATTGTGGGTTGAATTTCAGATTTTTAATCCGTTTAGAATCAGTTGAAACGTCATAAAACGGTTGATTACATCATTATCGGGCAAGGGCTTGCCGGATCATGCCTTGCACTTCAACTTATTTTTCGGAACAAGGCAGTGGTGGTTTTTGATCAGCCTCACTTCAATCACAGCACGTCGGTCGCGGCCGGACTGTTTAATCCGATTACCGGAAAGATGTTGGCCAAGTCATGGCAAGCAGATATCCTGTTTCCTTATCTCTACACCTTTTATCCGTATGCAGAGCGTCATTTGAAAAAGAAATTCTTTTATCCCACCCCATTGTACCGACCCTTCAGTTCAGTGGAAGAGCAAAACGAGTGGATGGGAAGAAGCACACATGCCTCCATGAAGGGATACATTGAAAATATTTTCATGAAGTCAACGTACGGCAATGATGTGCATGACCCGGTTGGGGGTGTCCTCCTCAAGCATGGTGGTTATGTCGATGCTACTGTTTTTGCGGAAGCGGTTCGGTCCATGTTAATAGATTCCGATTCCTATCGTGAAGAAAAGCTGGATGAAGCAGAATTAGGAATACATGATGCAGCGATTTCTTATCGAGATATTGTCGCAAAAAAAATAATTTATTGTGGTGGTGTGAGCGACCTGAACAGCCGCTATTTTTCGTGGTTGCCAATCAAGCCCCTGAAAGGCGAGACGCTGCTGATCGGGATGGAGCCGACAGGACGGATTTATAACCGGGGAGTGTATGTCGTCCCAGGGAGCCGGCAGGGTGAATTCAAGGTCGGCGCAACCTACGATTTTGATCTTACGCCGGTTGTCACTGCGGCTGGAAAAGCTGAATTGGAGACCAAATTGAAGGAATTGATGCGACTTCCTTATTCCATAACCCATCAAAATTGGGGGATAAGGCCCACAACCCCGGACCGGCGAATTCTGCTGGGGCCGCACCCTTTGCATCCGAATGTTGTTATTTTTAATGGCTTGGGTACCAAAGGAATTAGCCTGGCGCCGTATTTTTCAGGACAGTTAGCAGAATGGTTATCGGAGGAAGGCGAAATTGGACCAGAGGTAAATATTCGGCGCTTTAAATCGTTATATTTCGAAGTTTGACGAAGGACTATGCGTAGTATGTTCAGGTTTTGCGGAGTGGTGGGATTATTGATCTACTTTTTACCGGCGCAGGCACAACAGGCGCGCGAGACCTTTGGCAAAAACAGGATTCAATACAAGGAGTTTGATTGGAAATACCTGAGTTCCGAAAACTTTGATGTGTACTATTATGAGGATCGCAAAAAGGTAGCGGGCGAGGCGATTCAATACCTGGAAGCGGAGTTTGACCGGATCACCGATTTGATCGGTTGGCCACCTTACCTCAAGACAAAAGTATTTTTATACAATTCGATCACTGATTTACAACAAAGTAATATTGGACTCAATCACACGCAGTTCAACGTTGGCGGTGAGACGGAATTCATAAAACCTTACGTAGAAATTGCTCATCCCGGCACACTCTCTGAATTCAAGGAAGAGTTGATTTACAAGGTGTCCGATTTGATGGTGAATGAAATGATGTTTGGCGGCAGTCTTAAAGACATGTTCCAGAATGCCGTGTTGCTCAACATTCCGGATTGGTTTATTTCTGGAGCTTCCCTCTATGTGGCCAAAGGATGGAACATCGAAATGGATGATTACGTGCGGCAGCTGGTGAGCAGCAAACGGGTCAATAAGGCCTTGAAGCAAAGCGGTAAGGAATCTCAGTTGGTTGGCCAATCGATCTGGAACTTTATCGTGGAAAAATATGGCAAGAGCAGCATCTCCAATATTCTGAATTACACGCGTGTCATTCGCAATGAACAAAAAAGTATTTTGATTACGTTGGGGATTCCCTTCAGGCAATTGTTGTCCGATTGGCGACAGTATTATTCTCAGATCGAGAAGCGGGTGGACGAAAGTTATGTTGCTCCTCCCGACTCAAATAAGTTCAGCCCATCCCACCACAAGGCCACCATTTACACAACGGTGAAGATCAGCCCCGATGGAAAGAAAGTAGCTTATGCTGAAAACTATCGCGGAAAGTTTACCGTGAAGGTACAGTCATTGGAAAATGGCAAAGAGACTGTCATACTCAATGGCGGCAATAAAGTGATCAGGCAGGCTGTTGATTACCGGGTGCCGCTGCTGAGCTGGGCGGACGCTAATACATTGGGCGTGATCGGAATAAAAAACGGTCAATATATTTTCTGGCTTTACGATCTGAAAAGTCGGAGTAAATTGCCCAGGATACTGGACAAGTTTAGCAATATCAGAAGCTTTGATTTTTCGAGCAACGGACGTCTGGCCGTGGTCAGCGCAGACCAAATGGGACAAAATGATTTATTCCTGATTAGCAGCCGCAGAGACCGTACCCAACGGCTTACCAATGATGCCTTTGATGACCTGGATCCATCCTTCATCCCCAATTCCAACAGTATCGTGTTTAGTTCTAATCGCACTACCGATACCGTATTAACTAACAAGTCCCATGGACTTCAGCAACTCACTTCGAACTATAATCTTTTCACCTATAATTTGGACACCACCACAAATGTGGTGGTTCGGCTGACCAAAACCCTGAGTAAGGATTTTTATCCGCATGCGCTGGATGAAAATACCTTTTTTTATCTTAGTGATCAGCGGGGTATCGTCAACCTGTTTAAGTTTGACCGGTCGACTAGTATTTATACGCAGGTAACCAATTACAATTCCAGCATCAAGGATTATGATCTCGACTTTACCAACAACTCGTTGGCGCTGGTGATGACTAAAAACCTCCGGGAAGATATTTTCATCTCCAATAATGTTAATTTAAACCGTCAGATATTTACTCCAACAACCCGGCGCAAAGAAGTACAGCAGGCCAAAGCCATTACTGAAAAACGCAAGCAAGAGGCCAGCAATAAGGCGATGTCGATTAAGCAATTGATTAATTCGCGGATGCGTGAAAAAAATGACACTACCCGCGCGGTGCCAGCTGAAAAACAGGTGGTGCCCGCGTCGCAATTTCCTATCACACCTGCCGATACAACCAAAGTGCCAAAAAAGAACGTAGAAGTTGATACAGACGATTATACATTCGAGGAACCGCCTGCTACAGTTAAAAAGGATGTGGAAGTTCCGATTAATAAGGAATTGGAAGTTGTCACTAAGAAGGACGAAAAAACCGTTAACACGGAAGACTATTCTTTTGCCGAGGAGGCTGTAAAAGAAAAGCAGCCGAGTGAAACATTTTTGACGCGTTACATGAAGGCCCGGCAGAGCAGCCGGATCAATGGCCCTTTTCCCTATGAGCCTAAGTTTACATCGGAAAATCTCATTACTAATTTTGTGATCGATCCGCTGCGCAGTTACAGCATCCGCCTGGAAACGCAAATGAATGATATCCTTGAGAATTACCGGTTCTTTGGGGGCGTTCAAAGCGCATTTGATTGGAAGAGCGGCGATGTGTATGCGGAAGTGCAATATTTAAAGCACCGGATTGATTTTAGCGCCCGGCTTGACCGGAAAGTGATTTTCTGGAACCAGCCAGACCTGCCGGCAGGTGTGGCCAATTACCTCCAAAAATATTCTTATCAAAAGATTGAATTTGGGGCCTCCCTTCCGATCAGTGTCCGTACTCGCGTAACCTTAAAGCCATTTGCAGGATTTACCCAAATGGTTGACCGGGGAACCGTTGACGTTTTGAATCCAAATTCCAAGCCAACTTTCTTACCTACTAAGACACAATATTATACGGGTTACAAGGTTGAAGTGGTCTTTGACAATAGTCTGACTACAGGGATGAATATTATCGAAGGCACGCGGGCTAAACTCAATTTTATTCAATATGCGGCAGGTAATTCGAAGGCAAACTTTTCCCAGATTTCGGCTGATTTTAGACACTATCATAAAATTTATAAAGAAATAGTTTTTGCTGTAAGAGGGTATGCCGGATCCTACTTTGGTAATTCACCTAAAAAATATGCGCTCGGTGGAATGGATAACTGGTTTGGCAACAGAATAAACTATAGCGGAGTCGGCAATCCACTTGCCTCTGTCTCGGGGGCCTATAACAACAACCTTCTCTTTACCGAATTTGTGACCAGCCTTCGGGGATTTGATTACGCGACATTGTATGGCACCAATGTAATGATGGGCAATGCTGAGTTGCGCATTCCGCTGATCCGGGCATTGACCAACGGTCCGATCTCATCTAATTTTTTCAGGAACATGCAATTCACAGCCTTCTATGATATCGGAACCAGTTGGAGTGGGGCATTGCCTTTTAGCACCGGCAATGTCGCGCGTTCGCGGATTGTGCCGGAAGATCAATCGACCAAACCACCTTTTCGGATTGAACTAAATGAATACATAAATCCATGGATATATAGTTACGGCTTGGGTTTCCGCACAATGATGTTGGGATACTATATGAAGTTTGACCTTGCGTGGCCGGTAGAAAATTATAAAGTTCAGGACCCTCGCGCCTATGTAACCCTGGGATTTGATTTCTAATTCCACTGGAGGGAATATTCACTTAATATTTAAGTTCTGAAGATCAGGCATAAAGGGAGAGTGTTTAATTTGGTTATCTTGTACCTTTGAATAGCAAATACTTTTCATGATTAAGTCTATGACCGGCTTTGGCCAGGCGGTGCTCAACCGTGGTGAAATTAATATTTCAGTTGAAATAAAAAGTCTGAATTCCAAGTTCCTGGATTTGAGTTTGCGTTTACCCAAAATCTTCTCTGATAAAGAACTCGAATTAAGGAACCTGGTAACGGAAAAATTAGAGCGCGGTAAAGTTTCACTTTCAGTTGATTATCAACAGACCGGGAAAGTAGAAATCCGGCAGACCTACAACCAGGATTTGTTTGTTGCCTATTATAATGAGTTGAGAAAACTGGCCGATCGCGTTGTGGCTCCTTCTTACGATCCTATTTTTTCGATTGCCCTGAACTCTCCGGATGTTATTCAGGGAAACGGAAAAGAAGAAATCGATCCTGCCGAATGGGAAAAAGTAAGCGCATTGATCGCGGAGGCCATCCAGAAGTTTGAACAATTTCGCATATCAGAGGGTAAGTCGCTGGAAGAAAAATTAGTCCAGTATATTCAGGCAATTCAATCCGGCTTAGTGAACGTGGAGGCATTAGATCCGCCGCGTGTTGAAAAAATCAGAAGCAAAATCAAAGGCAGCGTAACGGATTTTTTTGGCAATGAAGGTTTTGATACCAATCGACTGGAACAGGAAATTATTTACTATATAGAAAAACTCGATATCCATGAAGAGCGGGTGAGGCTAAAGACTCATCTGAATTACTTTTTAGAAATCCTTCACGAGGCGCAATCGAACGGGAAGAAGCTGGGCTTTATCGCTCAGGAGATCGGCCGCGAAGTAAATACAATCGGTTCTAAAGCCAACGATGCGGAAATGCAAAAGCATGTCGTGACGATGAAGGAGGAGTTGGAAAAAATTAAGGAGCAGTTAAACAATGTCATTTAGTAGTGATCTAAGCTCCCGGATGCGCTGGTGACGTTACTACAGATTAATTCTATAAAATTCTTGCCAAATCTGACTGCCGGAATTAGTATTATGCCCCGTTTTTTATTTTTCAATAGTCGTTGGCACTATTTCTTCCACAATCTTTGCGCAAGGGCAACTGCTGATACGATAGCCCATACGGCTTCCAGAATAATAAAAGGCCAGTATTTTAGCAGCGCCGAAGCACAGCAGGCAATGATCGCCCCGATCAAATTAAGCGAAATGTAAGAGAGACTATCTTGTGAAATCCGTTTGAGGAGATTAAGCAAAAAGGCAAGCAGCAAAATGCTGACTCCGAAAAACCCAATCCAGTCCGTAAATGTCATCTCAGGATTAAATCAATTTTGCCAGTGAACTAATATACCGTTCTGGTATTTCCCCCTTCGTTGCGGTTTGATAATCATTGTAGCTGCATGGCACCATGGTGTTGCGTGGATATTTGGAGCCAGATTGGTGTTGGCCTACCTCCATCCACCATTTTTCAGTGAGTTTGCTTTTATAAAAAGTGATGATTTCGGGTTCAACCGACATGGAAACGACATATTTTAAAAAATCATTTGACCTGAAGTTTGTCTCATTCTTGCGATGATAAAAACCTTCCAGAAAATACCAGATCATGGTTGCGATAACGGAGGCCGTCTTTTTGCGCTCATCGTCCTTTTCCGGATTGTATTCATAAATACCAATTGAACTTAGTTTTTCATTTAATCCTGCATACCAGCAAATCTGACAGGCTTCTTCACCGGTAAGGCCAAAGGGCTGTGCATTGGCATTGCCCGGGGCATCGGCTGATTTAATGGCCGTTACATCAAAGGAAAGCAAATCGGCGTTTCGAATAGCAGGCTCCATTTCGGCAAGATTGGAGCGGAGATGCCCTACCCGGTATGCTTCAAAATAAAGTTTTTCTAAAATGGCAATTGAAAGCGGATCGATCAGGTAAGATTGATGAGCGAGATGGGTATAACTCAATAAGTAGTTGGGTTCATGCAATAACATTTTGTGAATGTGTTGGCGCGAAGGTGAATTGTCTTTTCCGTCTTCGAGATCCAGAAAGGCATCAATGTTGAGGAAGTTCACCAGCTTCTCCATTTCTTCATAACCCCTGTATTGGCCATAGTCTATATCCTGTGTGCCGCCCAGTATGACCGGGAGCACATTGTTCTCCAGCAGCATCCGGCATACTTCGCTGACACGAACATAGGTTTCATCGAGATCGATCCCCGGGTTGAGGTTTCCCAGGTCAACAATATTGTAAGCACCGGTACCTTTTTTAAGATGATACAGTTTTTTCCGGATTTCGTCTGGTCCCTGGGCGCATCCCGTATTATTTTGAGTGCCTCGCTCTTCCCTTACCCCGAAGATTGCAACATGCGCCGATTTGTAATCGGGCATCTTTTCACTGTAAACTTTGATGCTTTTGAAAACCGAGTTGTTGGGGTATTTCGCGGAATAAAGCGCTTCGTCTAAGGGGGAGAATAGGATGGTTAAATCCATGGAAAATATAGTTGTCGTTTAAGACAAAGCTATCCTGAAATAAGGATTTGAGAAATAAAATCTTGGTTTCTAACCCCCCGCCGGGTTAGGCTACCAGCAATTCACTTTTCTTAGACTGGGGCTGGGCAACGAATTTAAATTCCGGTGTAAGAATGACACTAATACCTTCTTGGGTAGACCATTCTTTCAATTTCTTCAGGGATACGAGACCATTCATGTACTGGCTTCCCTGCCCCCCGTGATAGCCGCCCTTGAATTCTTCAAAGTCTTGTGGATTCACATGGGATTTTCCCTTAAAACTGACCAGCACTTCTATTGCGGCATCATTAGAAAATTCGTGTGCAGCAATTTGCTTTAGTTTTTTATATTCATAATGATAATCGTATGTCAGCGCGGAGATATCAGACAACATCGCTGAACCGGTTGGGTAACTGCCGGCACCCTTACCAACAAATAATTGTTGTTCCGAAAATGCACCCTGGATAATGACGGCGTTGTATTCATTTCGTACCGATGCCAGCAGGTGGGTTGATTCAATAAACTGAGGAGCGACCAACCCATACACTTTTCCATTTTCTTTAAAAGCGCGCACAACCAATTTAATGGTATATCCGTTTTCGCGGGCAAACTTTAGATCGATGTCTGAAACTTTATCGATGCCAATATTGAGGATTTCCTCCGGTTTGACAAACACACCAAAAGTATGCGCAATCGCGATCACCAGTTTAAATTTTGCATCAAAGCCAAGCACATCCAGGCGGGGGTCCGACTCTGCAAAACCCAGTTCCTGTGCCTGCTTCAGTGCGTCGGCGTAATTCTTCCTTTCCTCAAAAACCTTAGTGAGGATATAATTGGTTGAACCATTGAATATTCCTTCGATGCGCGTGATTAAATCATTATCATAATATTCTTCGAGGTTGCGAATGATCGGAATGGCACCGCAGACAGAAGCTTCGTAGAGTACGGGCTTGTGGTGTTGCTGCTGGAGGTTGTAGATTTCTTCCAAATGTTCGGCCAACATTTTTTTATTCGCCGTCACCACCGCTTTGCCGTTTTGTAAGGCTGTCCGGACAATTTCAAAGGCAGCCTCCGCGTCATCAATCATTTCCACAACAACATCAATTTCCGGATCGTTGAGGATATCTGTTTTTTCGTAAGTGAAAAATTCTGCCGGAAGAATCCGTTTTTTATCAGGATGCTTCACGGCAATCTTTTTTATTTCGGCCTTGATGCCTTCCGTTTCTTCCAGCACATGATAAAGCCCTTGCCCTACACAGCCAAAACCAAATAAACCGAGTCTCAGATTCTTTTTCATGATAAAACTTGAACGCTTTTCTGCTGATAAAACTTTTTCACTATTTCTTTCAATGTCTCCACATCGGCCAAAAAACCATCGTGCCCATACAAAGAATGGAGCACTTCCAATTCTGCCCCTGGTATATGCTTTGCAATAAATTTTTGTTCTACAAGTGGAAATAAAATATCACTTTCAATAGCGACTACCAGCGTCCTGGCCTTGATATGGGCCAGCGCTTTTTCGGCACTTCCGCGTCCACGACCAATGTGGTGGCTGTCCATTGCTTTGGAAAGGGCCCAATACGTAAAGGCATTAAAGCGATTGGCCAGCTTCTGTCCTTGATAGCGTTGATAAGAGGAAGCACGGAAGTCATCCAGCTTGTCTGCATTTTTTTCGGCCTGTGTTTCTGCAAAGGTTTGATAGGCACGGTATGAAATCATACCCATAGCCCTCGCCGCCTTCATTCCTTCAATTCCGGCACGGGCATCATTTTCTTTCCATGTGGAATCAGCGGCAATGGCCATCCGCTGGGCTTCATTGAATGCGATGCCCCAGGAAGAATGAACTGCATTGCAGGCAATGGGTATCACATGTCGAAAAACTTCTGGTCTTTGAACCGCCCACTCCAGGGCTTGCTGTCCGCCCAATGAACCTCCGACCACAGTATGAACCTGCTGAAGATTTAATTCCTCACGGAGTAAATCAAAAGCCCTTACGATGTCTCGGTTGGTAACGGCCGGAAAATCGTGATAGAAAGGTTTTCCCTTTTTGGGGTCTATGGAAAGGGGGCCGGTGGAACCATAGCATCCTCCCAGGGAGTTGGCAGAGATGACAAAATAATCGCGCGGGTCAAACGGACTCCCTTCCGTAAAAAAGCCAGACCACCATGACGTAACATCCGAATTACCGGTGAGGGCATGGCAAACCCAAATGACATTATCCCGCGCACTACTTAAACTGCCCAGTGTGGTGTACTTGAGTTGGAAGCCATGCAGCACACCGCCGGCCTCCAACACAAAGTCACCTTGATAATGGAATATGTGATCTGCTTTCTGCATTAATCGTGTTCCTCTTGAACGCAATAAAATTAATTTAGTTCTTTACCAATTGAGGGTTAAATGCCTTTTCGAAGGCTTGCTGCAAATCAGCTTTGATATCATCGATGTGTTCAATCCCTGCAGAAATTCGGAGCAAATTGGGGAGCACTCCGGAAAGCAGTTGTTCTTCATCGCTTAGCTGCTGGTGGGTTGTAGCCGACGGCTGGATGATCAATGTTTTTGCATCTCCGACGTTGGCCAGATGGCTGATCAGTTTCAAATTATCAACCAGTTGGGTGGTATTTTCTTTTGTCCCCTTTACCGTAAAAGATAGGACTCCACCAAACCCGTTGCGTAAATATTTTTTGGCCAGTTTATGGTATGTACTCGATGGTAAGCCAGGATAGTTTACATGCTCCACGTTCGGGTGCTGCTCAAGCCATTGAGCCAGGGCCAGCGCATTGTCAACCGAACGCTGAACACGGAGTGAAAGGGTTTCCAATCCTTGTAGGAAAAGAAATGAGTTAAAAGGACTTAATGAGGGTCCGAAATCACGCAGGCCTTCGACTCGGGCACGAATGATAAAAGCGATATTGGGTAAACCCAGTGGATTGCCTTCACCAAAGACTTCCCAGAATTTCAAACCATGATAGCCTTCAGACGGTTCTGTGAACTGCGGAAATTTGCCATTGCCCCAATTGTAATTGCCGCCATCCACAATCACCCCTCCGATTGAATTGCCATGGCCTCCTATCCATTTGGTTGCTGATTCCACCACCACATTTGCACCGTGTTCAAACGGACGGAACAGATACCCCCCTGCACCAAAAGTGTTGTCCACAATTAATGGAAGGTCATATTTTTTGGCCAGTGCGGCGATGGACTCAAAGTCCGGAATATTAAAGCCCGGATTGCCAATGGTCTCAAGATAAATCGCCTTGGTTTTTTTGTCGATCAGTTTTTCAAATGCTTCGGGCTTGTCGCCTTTGGCAAATCGCACATCAACACCCAGGCGTTTAAAAGCAACTTTAAATTGATTGTATGTCCCGCCATAGAGAAAAGTGGTAGAAACAAAATTGTCGCCGTTCTGTAAGATATTATTCAACGCGATAAACTGAGAGGCCTGACCCGATCCTACCGCGAGCGCGGCTACGCCACCTTCCAATGCAGCCATGCGTTTTTCAAACACATCTGTCGTGGGGTTCATAATACGGGTGTAGATATTTCCGAATTCCTTAAGGGCGAAAAGATTCGCACCGTGCTCGGAATTTTTAAACACAAACGCTGTAGTTTGGTAGATCGGAACAGCGCGTGATCCGGTAGTAGGGTCAACTTCCTGGCCGGCATGAAGTTGGAGTGTTTCAAAACGTAAATTTGACATGGTGTTTAATTGTTTATGGTTATGATTCTTTTGAATTTAAATAGCGTAAAGTCGCCGATGACGGGAATGAAGGTCAGGTTGGACTCTAGCGAAGAAAAATATTCGCTTAGCAGCAACAACACGCCCCACCTAATGGAAGGAATGTGTGTTGCATCAACATAATTAACTGATCCACTAAATGAGAAAGCACTATGCGCAAATCCTTGCGGCGGGATGAGAAGAGGTTAAAGCGCTGGTTTTTCATGGTTTTTACCGGTTTATATTTCTCCCAATCCCGATAACTATCGGGACAATCGGAGCAGGATTTAGCACCTTCACCCGATTGATCGGGACGGTTGCTAGCGCTTCTACGAGCCTTTCTCTCAGCGCTTCTTTATAAATCGGTAGAGCAAAAAGGCTTTCCCGACTATGATTTCACAAACGTATAGTAGATCAGTAGAGTTTCCAAAACAATCGGTATAAAATTTTTACCCTTACTTGTGTTAGGGTCTCTGTTTGTCTAAAGTTCAAAGTTCAATGTTGGATATGGACCTTTCAAACCATGGACTTTAGACTTTGACCAGAAAACATTAGGTCAACATCCCGCCATCCACCTGGATTACTTGCCCTGTTATGTATGAAGACATTTCTGATCCAAGAAACACACAGGCGTAAGCAACGTCTTCGGGTTTGCCACCGCGCTTGAGTGGAATACCATCGCGCCAGCTTTGTATAGTCTTTTCGTCGAGCTTTCCGGTCATTTCAGTTTCGATAAAGCCAGGTGCTACCGCATTCGAACGAATGCCTCTTGAGCCTAACTCCAGTGCTACTGATTTTGTGAAGCCTATAATACCTGATTTGGAGGCAGCGTAGTTGGATTGGCCAGCATTGCCTTTAATTCCCACCACCGAAGTCATGTTGATAATGGATCCGCTGCGCTGTTTCATCATGGTCCTAGTTGCCGCTTTCACAGTATTAAAGCAGGACTTCAAATTGACAGATATGACTTTGTCCCACATTTCTTCGGTCATACGAAGCAATAAATTATCCATCGTAATGCCAGCATTATTCACCAGGATATCCAGTGAACCAAAATCAGCCACGACATCATTAATCAGTTTGTCTGCCTGCGCAAAGTCAGATGCGTCGGAGCGATAACCTTTTGCCTTGATGCCTTTGGAGGAGAGTTCGGTCTCCAGGGCTAAGCCGAGTTCTACGTTGGAAAGATAAGTGAAGGCAACGTTGGCGCCTTGCTTTGCAAATTCCATAGCGACGGACCGCCCAATTCCTTTGGAAGCTCCTGTAACCAGCGCGTTTTTTCCCTGAAGTAGTTTTGTCATAATTTTATGTTCACAGTGATAATCGGGGATCCATACTTTCGGACTGACCAAAAGTAGCTATTTCTGCCAAAAATCAAGGATATTCATTCGATCGACACTCAATTAAAGTTTTGAATAAAAGATTGGATGCATTTTATTTCACGCATTGCCGGTTTTATCTTTGACTGCAAATTTTAAAAGCATCGATATGGCACAATATGATCTCATCGTTATTGGTAGTGGACCTGGAGGGTACGTAGCTGCGATCCGAGCGTCGCAGTTAGGGATGAAAGTAGGCGTTGTGGAGAAGGCCGAACTGGGAGGAATTTGTCTTAATTGGGGTTGTATTCCCACAAAAGCCTTATTAAAAAGTGCCAATGTCTTCGAATATTTTCAGCATGCTGCCGATTATGGTATCAACGTCAAAGATGCTTCTCCAGACATTGCAGCCATCGTCAAGCGCAGTCGCGATGTTGCCGCGGGGATGAGCAAAGGCGTACAATTTCTCTTTAAGAAAAATAAGATTGATCATATTGCGGGTTACGGCAAAATCAAGAAAGGTGGCAAAGTGGAGGTGACTGATGC
>JAYVXP010000077.1:0-7072 GCA_043785125.1 Bacteroidia bacterium | reverse complement strand
GCTTTTTCAAAATTTAGCAAACCAACTCAATTATTCATCCACTCCAGTGTATTGATCAGGTGCATCACATCCTTTTTCATGTATTCGATCGCAGGCTTGAGTGAATCATTTTGAACACGAGTATTGAAATAGAGCGCACCACGCAAGAAATTTTTGGTAGAATCGGTAATGGTAAATTGAAACTGACTAGGCACTTCTCCTTCAATCTCGGCAATCACGACTGTCTTGCCGCTGGGTGTTTTGCTGATCATTTCGTCGATGGCATATGCCTTGATCTGATGCTTGGCCGTCAGGTGGTATGCATCGTTCATAAATTCTTTAAATAGTTTATCGTTGTTATCAATCCGTTTGTAGGTAACATGAATGTTGGCTTTCAAGTCCGGATAATAGATTTCCACCCAATGTCTTTCACGAATGCCTGCTGTGTCGCGGAGCAATTGGGCGTGTTGTGAATACTCAAATCGATAAGGCAACGAATCGGGAGAAATTCTGTACTCAGCAACCGGTAAGATAAGCCGGTTATAGCCTTTGGGTTTGGGCTGATATTCAGGTGTACAGGAGATCATTGAGTACAGCAACAGAAAAATAAAACCAGCCTTGCTGCTTCGGAAAATATGTTTACCCATGGGAGGCCACATTTTCAGATAATGTAATGCGCACTCGCTTTATCCTTTTTGGTTCAACTGAAACAATGGTAAAAACAAAACGCTCATAGGCAATTCGTTCATCGACAACCGGCATGGCTCCGTGCAATTCCAAAATCAATCCTCCTAACGATTCGCTTTCCCCCCGCACATCATCAAATATTTCGGGATCCACTTCCAGTACTTTGCACAAATCGTGAAGGGAAGTTTTCCCTTCAAACAGGTAGGTACGATCATCGATCTTTTGGTAACCCAGATTTACCTCATCAAACTCATCATTGATTTCTCCGATGATTTCCTCAATTAAATCTTCCAATGTAATCAAACCCGACGTGCCCCCATATTCATCTACCACCACAGCCATGTGCACTCTCTTGCTTTGAAAATCTTTCAATAACGAATCTAGTTTTTTGGATTCCGGCACAAAAAAGCCTGGCCGCAATAATTTTTGCCATTCAAACTTTTCTTCTTCGATATAAGGCAGAAGGTCTTTGATATAAAGAATCCCTTCGATGTTGTCCAATGACTCGTGATACACCGGAATGCGTGAAAAACCGGAGGTCTTGACTTTCTCCATCAACTCACTGAATGTCAACTCAATTTCCACCGCCGAAATATCGACCCTGGATTTCATCACCTGCTTCACAGTGAGGATGCCAAAATTGACAATGCCTTTTAGAATATCCTTCTCCTCTTCGGTTGTTCCATTGTTGTCTGTCGTAAGATCCAACGCCTGATTCAGTTCCTCCACGGTTGTGCTATAGCCCTTTCTCTCCACACGTCGCTCCAAAATATTGCTCAGGTTCATCAATGGCCAGGAAACTGGTTTGCACACTTTACTCAAAACAATCCAGATGGGGCTGACCAATTTGGCAATCGACAAGTTGTTTTGGGTAGCATACACTTTCGGAATGATTTCCGCGAAGAAAGTGATTGCAAAAGTAGCCCCGAACGTAACCAGACCTACGATAAATTCTTCCGGCCTATTTGTCCCTGTCATTTTCCACATTATAAAGGTGGCAATGGTAACGATCCCAACGTTTACAAAATCGTGGATGATCAATATGGTGGCCAGCAAAAGCCGGGGCTTCTTCAGGAGGCTGAGTATCCTTCGGTAACCCGGATCATTGGACTCGCGACATTGACTTAGGTCATCGGCCTTAAGTGAAAAAAAAGCAACTTCTGAAGCTGATACTACGGCTGAAACAAGTAACAATAAAACAATTGTGGAAAATCCAAAAACATAAAAATAATTCACAACCGGAAATAACGCATCGGTAAAAAATGGCATACCAGGAGGTTCGTCCAATGAAGCAGGAGTTTCCACGGCTTAAAATGGCAAATCGTCTGTGGTTGAATCGCCAGAAGGTTTATCCAGTTGGGTCGGATTGACAACGTCTTCCGAAGCGGAACTTCCTTTTGGCGACGCTGCATATTCCTGATTCCCTCCGCTGGGCTTCGGACTGAGCATCGTCATGTTGTCGCCTATGATTTCAGTCGTGTAGCGGGTGACACCATCCTTTTCCCAGGACCGAGTACGAAGTTTCCCTTCAATGTAAACCATATCACCCTTGTGAAGATACTTGGCAGCAATTTCGGCCAGCCCTCGCCATAAAGAAATATTATGCCATTCCGTAATCTCTTTACGATCACCCGTTGTTTTATCCTTGTAGCTCTCGGAAGTAGCCAAGGAAAAATTTGCTACGACTGCTCCATTTTCTAAATTTCTCACTTCTGGGTCTTTGCCTAGTCTTCCTACTAGAATCACTTTGTTAACACCTGACATATGGATATGATTATGTTTGATTATTTCAAATTATCTGATTCGATCTGGTAACATTTTAAAAACCCAATCCTGTCGGAGCGGCATGTCAAATTGGACTCTCTTTGGGAAGGTTGAAGTGCAAAAATACCAAATTTCCCGTTTCCCTATGAAAAGTCGCTTTCCAGCAAGTAGCGGCTGACTAGGACCGGCTTGGGTAGCCCGTCAATTTCTTTACGTGAATAAAATTTCAGCTTCATAAATTCAAAAAGAGCCTGGTTGGTCTTGGTTAGTTTTACGCTCACCGGGATGAAGCGGGTCATGAGTTGCTGATGCGTAAGGATATGTTTATACAGCCCTGAAATTTTATTCTGCTGGATTTTCCCTCGCAGCCGCTTTAGCATCGGATCCTTTGCGAATACGTTTTCGGGTTTTTGCCGGGTTTTCGTTTCCACCAAATAAAAATCATAAAGACCCTGCCAAATATCTTTGCTCCTGCGCTTTCGCATCAATCGTTTTTTATTTTGTTCAATCACAAAATAAAAAAAATACCTTTTTTTGATTTTTGGTTTCTTGGTTTTGACCGGTAGGCGGTCTTGCCAACCTTTGTCGTACGCAACACATTGCTTTTTGAAAATGCAATCTTCACACTTCGGATTAAGGGGCAGACAATGGGTTGCGCCAAATTCCATCATTGCCTGATTGAAGGCAGCAGGATATTCTTTCAAGATCAATTCATTGGCTTGCCTCGTAAAAAAATCTTTGCCTTCGCGGGAATGAGTGTCTTGCGCTATTCCAAAAACACGGGAAAGCACCCGGTACACATTTCCGTCCAGCGCGGCCACCGGCTCGCCAAACGCGATGGATGCGATGGCCGCGGCGGTATACACCCCAATACCAGGAAGTTTTTGCAAATCGGCATAGCGCTCAGGAAATTGACCCCGATGCTGAAGCACCACAATTTTCGCACAGCGATGGAGGTTCCGTGCCCGTGTATAATAGCCTAATCCCTGCCACAGACGTAAGATTTCCTGCTCGCTCGCCTTGGCCAGCGCAAAGACATCGGGAAAGCGGAGAATAAATTTCAGATAGTAAGGGGTACCCTGGGCAACGCGAGTCTGCTGCAATATTATTTCAGAGAGCCAGATTTTGTAAGGATCGTTGGTTTGCCGCCATGGAAGGCTGCGTTGATTCACAGCATACCATTCAACGATTTTATGCGCAAAAAAACTTTTATTCATCATCGTAAGGTCAAAATCAGAAATTCCGTTGGAAATCAGAATAAATCGTGCGATACTTAAAGTAAAATCCTGTGGATCAGGAGTTAAATAAAGAATTCCTTTTGTGTTTGAACATTCTGCGTTTAAATTTGCCGTCCTGAAAAAACCCAACACCCTAAAAACCCAATCACGTGACCAAGGCAGACGTTATCAACCAAATCGCTGAAAAAACCGGAATTGACAAGGCCGACGTTTCCGCTTCCGTGGAAGCCTTCTTCAGTATCGTAAAAACTTCAATGTCCAGCGGCCAGAATATCTACATCCGCGGATTTGGAAGCTTTATTAACAAAAAGAGAAAAAAGAAAATTGCCCGCAATATCTCGCGCAATACCGCCATTGTGATTGATGAGCATTATATCCCCAGTTTCAAACCTGCCAAAATCTTTGTGAACAAGATTAAGAACAGTGATAAAGTAAAACAACTCGCCGAAAAATAAATTGGTCATTAGTCCGCGGTCAGCCCGAAAGCCATCGGGAATCATTTGGATCGCGGCCTGGGCAAAGAACTAGTGACTGATATGTTAAGAACCAGAATTATCTTCTTTGTTATCTGTGCCCTGATTATCTGGGCATTGTTCCTTTTGCCCAAGGCGGTTGTGGAAAATGAAAGTCAGCTGGAATCGGGCGCTGTCCGCGATTCCGTATCAACCAAAATTCAGGCTAACCCCCATACCGCCATAAGCCAGGTTTCAACGGCCCGGATTAAAGACCTGAGAGCCCGTTACTTATCCGCATCACAAAAAGAAAAAAGTGCTATCTTTGCCGACTCTTTGGCAAACCTGTATCATGAGGCTGGCAAGTTTGACAGCGCTGCCTGGTTTGCCGAAGAAGCATCAACGTTCTTTAACACAGAGAAAAGTTTCCTTAAATCAGGGAACAACTACTATGAAGCCTTCACTTTTGCAGTCGATGGACCGAAGCAAAAAGCCCTGGCGGGAAAAGCGCAGTTATTTTTCGCCAGAGTGCTGGAAGCGGATCCGAAGAATCTGGAAGTGAAGACCAAGATGGCCATGACCTATGTCAGTTCATCTACTCCCATGCAGGGTATAAAGTTGCTGAGGGAAGTTTTGGCGGAAGACCCGAAAAACGAACCTGCCCTATTTGATATGGGCATGCTCTCTGTTCAATCGGGTCAGTTTGACCGCGCTATTGAGCGGCTGGAGCGGCTGATTGAAGTAAATCCAAAACATCTTCAGGGTCAATTGCTGTTGGGTGTGGCGTATATGAATAAAGGAGATAAGGCTAAAGCCAAAGCACAGTTTGAAAAAGTAAAAAAATTGGATGGCGACCCGTCTGTGCAAGCCACAGCCGATTCCTATCTGAAGGATCTAAAATAAATAAATTAACTCACCCCACCTCCCGCGACGGGAAGGATAAGGGGTAAAACCAAAAAGTACTATGCCCAGCGGTAAGAAAAGAAAGAAACACAAAATGGCCACACACAAGCGAAAAAAACGTTTGAGAAAAAATAGACACAAGAAGAAATAAATCGTAGACCCGATCCCGATAGCCATTGGGACGAATCGGAAGGCCGATCTTCTTATTTACTAGTCCGAATTTAATGTTGTACATCCCTTATCAATTTTGAGTAACGAACTTATTATCAGTGCTACTCAGGAAGGATGTCGCATAGCCCTTCTCAAGGACAAGAACTTAGCTGAATTCCATGAAGAACAGGAAGGAAGCAAGTTTGTAGTAGGTGATATTTACCTGGGCACTGTCAAAAAGGTGGTCCAGGGGCTGAATGCAGCGTTTATCGACATCGGGTATGAAAAGGATGCATTCCTCCACTACCTCGACCTCGGAGCCCAGTTCAGTTCACTCCAAAAGTTCACCAAACTTGTCCGTGCGAAAAAGATTACTGGCGGCAAGCTGGACCGATTCCAACTGGAAAAAGATATTGACAAGCATGGGAAAATTGCCCAGCAGCTTTCAAAAAATCTGTTGGTTGCAGTTCAGGTTGTAAAAGAGCCAATCTCTACAAAAGGGCCGCGATTATCCTGTGAGTTATCCATCCCCGGTCGCTACCTGGTGTTGGTTCCATTTGCTTCCACGGTGAGCGTCTCCAAGAAAATTACCAGTGGTGATGAACGCAAGCGCTTGTTGCGCCTGATTCAGTCCATTAAGCCCGAGAACTTTGGAGTGATCATCCGCACCGTAGCCGAAGGCAAAGAAGTGGCTGAACTGGACAAGGATCTTAGAAACCTTGTGAAAACCTGGGAAGAAGGCATGACTCGACTGGTTAATGCCAAACCCAACGACAAGGTCATCGGTGAAATCAGTAAAACCTCCTCCATTCTGCGCGATCTCCTGAATGAGTCCTTTGACAACATCCAGGTTGATGACAAGAAGATATTTGAGGAAGTAAAAACCTATATCCACACCATTGCGCCCGACAAAGAGAAAATTGTAAAACTCTACACTGGCAAGGCGAAGATTTTTGAACACTTCGGTATTGAACGACAAATAAAATCTGCGTTTGGACAAACTGTAAGTTTGAAGGGTGGCGGATACCTGATCATCGAACATACCGAAGCACTTCACGTGATTGATGTCAACAGCGGTAATAAATCCAATCGCGAAGTCAGCCAGGAAACAACCGCCATGTCGGTAAACCTGGAGGCAGCCAAAGAGGTGGCGCGCCAATTGCGTCTTCGCGATATGGGTGGAATTATTGTGGTTGACTTCATTGATATGCGCAGCGCAGAGAGCAAGAAGACCATATTCAATACCATGAAAGATGAGATGGGGGGCAGCGACCGGGCAAGACATACCGTGTTACCACTATCAAAATTCGGCCTCATGCAGATCACCCGGGAGCGCGTTCGGCCACAAATGAATATTGCCACTAAAGAGGTTTGTCCTACGTGCAATGGCACTGGCAAAATCACCGCATCCATTTTGGTGTCAGATCAAATCGAAAAAAATATTGACCATTTGCTGGTAAAGCAAAATGAAAAGAATCTGGTGCTCGCATTGCACCCTTATCTCTATGCTTACTTCACTGAGGGATTAATCTCACAGCGGATGCACTGGTATTTTAAATACAAACGCTGGGTAACTTTAGTAAAAGACTCTTCCCTGGCCATTACTGAATTTAAATTTCTGAATCGCGACGGAGAAGAAATTGAATTGGCTAATCAGGCGAATACGGTCGCATTGGCGGATTAGCAGTTTAAGGTTCAATGTTCACAGTCCAAGGTTTGAAGTTCAAAAGGTTTAAGGTTTTGGGAGCGTCCGTTCTTTAAATCCTTAGCCTTTGAATTTTGTTATCTGCCATTCGCGCTTTTTTTCATGTCATCCTGTCATTCAATTGAGGCTGGAATAGTATTTGAAAGCCTCCACCTATTCAAAATATAAGAACCATGAAAGAAAAAGGCAGCATA
>JAYVXP010000076.1:0-7072 GCA_043785125.1 Bacteroidia bacterium | reverse complement strand
CGGCGCCATAGAGTATACCGATGATGCAACGGTGTTTGATATTGGGGATAGCCCGGTAGAGATGTGCTACCTGTTGCTGGCTGAGAATTTCAGGTAGTTTAAACTCTTTACGGGGATAGAGTTTGGAAGGAAGCAGGTATGGTTTTTTAAGCACATGCTTGTAGAAGAAGCTACAGCTTTGCGCCAGCATTCTGCACTTGTCACGGCCAAGATTTAAACCCGTTTTCAGATAATTGAGATAGAGAATGATCTCATCAGGGCCAATAGTGTTGGGGTCCTGATCATTGAAATACGAAAAGAGGAATCGCATTTCAGAAGTGTAGTTACGCACAGTGCGCGGTGAGTAATTACCGGCAGAGAGACAAGCAGAAAGTTTGTCTAACAGGCCTTGAGTGGCTGTATTTAGCGACTCATGCGATGAATTGTTTTTTTAGCCATATCAAATATTTTTAGTTTCATCTAAGTTAGATAAGTTGAGCAGCCCTCACCGAAGGTGTCGGTTCAACAAAATGTATGATGCATAGCGGCCGTGAAGTCTGACATTTTAGTGTTATCTTTCAGTCGGCGATTGTGTTTGTGGAATGCGCGCAACAGTCGGCATTGCTATTCCCCCTCGTGCCTCCGGGGTCATTTTGCAAGGCCTCCAATGGTGACGAACTTCATCCGGAAGTGAAATAGTTTAAAGAAAACCTGCTGCCAACAAAATGCAAATGACAAATTTGACTTAGGATTCTAAATGAACATATTTAACCTACCTCAAGACATCTTTCCGGATAGGAACAAATTAGAAGATATTATTTTTCATAATTATTCTGCCGAAGCCGGTCCCTTCAAAGGAAAAAGTATTCTCCACAAGAATGCCATCAGTCTTGTTATCAGTGGCGAAAAGACAATGCATTTTGCAGACAAAACTGTAGACATAAAAAAGGATGAATTTCATTTTCTATCATCTGGCAATTGTATCTTTTCAATGAATTTATCGGGCAAGAAACTTCTTAGAAGTATCCTTATTTTTTTTGATGATCGAATATTGGATGACTTCTACTTAAAATACAACAGGCAGATAACTAAATTCAAGAACAACCATAAAGTTGGCAACGAACTTTATATTGCCTTTAAGAAAGATGCATTTGTTTCAAATTTTATTGCCTCGTTAAACTTACTTTTTCAATCAGTAATTGAAATCTCAACTGAAATGAAGTTGCTGAAGTTCGAGGAATTGATGTTGCATCTTCTGGAGAAATACCCGGCTCAATTACTTTCATTTCAAACAACGAAAACCAAATACCCTGACGATTTTAAAATCCGAAAGGCTGTAGAAACGAACATCACCAATAATGTTAGTGTTGAAGAACTGGCTTTTTTGTGCAACATCAGTTTATCCGGTTTTAAAAGACATTTTGTACGAATGTACGGAACATCGCCAGGCAAATGGCTATTACAAAGGCGAATGGAAATAGCGAAGGAATTATTACAACACTTCAACGAAAAGCCCAGTGAAGTTTACCATAAAGTAGGCTATGAAAATCATTCGAGCTTTACCAAATCCTTCAAGCAATCATTCGGAATAACGCCTAAGCAGTTTCATTTGGAACAATTGGCCGTTCAGCGATAATTTTTGAGCCAATACCCTTACATTATCCTAGCCGCGAGAGGGTAGCTTTGCATTACAATGTTAATCGAACATATTTCTGCTCACATATCAGGGTATGGGACAAATTAATACAAATAAAAAAACTATGGAATCTCTATTAGAACAGAACAAAGCTATCGTGCTACGCTTCAATAAAGAATTTATTGAACAGGGCAATATGAAATCGTTTAAAGAATTAGTGGCAGACAATGTTAATAATCATTCGGCTCCGGCTGGAACACCCAATGGCCCTGAAAGCATGTCGTATTTTATACTTGATATTTTGAGAAAAGGTTTCCCCGATATAACCGTGGAGATCTTTGACCAAATTGCAGAAGGCGACAAAGTAACTACACGGAAAGCATTACACGCAACACACAAGGGTGAATTTATGGGCGTCCCCGCAACGAATAAAAAAGTAACCATCAATGTTATAGACATCATCAAACTCCGGGATAGTAAATACGTTGAGCATTGGGGTATTAGCAATATACCCGAAATCATAAAAACCCTATCTGAAGAATAATTTTTACGCGTTGAGAACCTATTGTTGAAGATCAATATGTGGTCGCAGCAGGAGTTCACAAGACAATTCAAGCCCCGCCACTGCTTTTAGCCTAAACCCAACTAAATCGCCCGGCAAATCCAGCGTCGACTGCAAATCGTTGCCAATGAAATATACGGAACAAGCCAGGGCGACTCGCTAACTGTTTAAGAATTCACCCCCTTTATTTCGTTAATTTATTAGTGCAAGTATTTAGTCTCTTCGAAAATACTTGCCTGACACCAATTTGCGGTAAGCATTATTAAAGGGCTTAAAAAAATGACAGATGGCACTTAAAATCTGGACGTGAGTCCAAAATTGGTTATGTGTAAGTCCAAATAGGTAATTAACTTTAGCCCTTGTCATGCACAATAACTTGCTCCGGCAAATAAGCGAATGAAACGAAAACTAAACAAGCGAAAAGTTGGATCCCTGATCAAAGAAAGTAATGCGGCGGAACTAAAATTGGTGATGGCGAACTGGCAGTCGCCCGAGATCGCCGATTATATTTACCATTTGTCCGATTCGGACAAGGCATTTGTCTTCACAACGTTGCCTTACATGATGGTGGTGAAGACATTCAAAGTATTAGATCTATCCACCCAAAAAGAAATCATCAGAAACTTGCCCCACGAGCAGGCCGCTAAAATATTAAACGAAATACAGCCCGACGACAGAACCCAATTTCTTTCCGAGTTGCCCGGCATCCTGGTCAAAGACCTGCTAATGCTGCTTTCCGATGAAGAAAGAGTCATTACACTCACGCAACTGGGCTATCCTGAACACAGCGTGGGCCGACTGATGACACCGGAATATGTCGCAGTAAAGCCGGATTGGACTGTGCAACAGGTTCTGGACTATGTAAGAGAACATGGCAAGGACAAGGAAACCATCAACGTGATTTATGTTGTCGACCCTGACGGGCATCTCCTGGACGACATCCGCATACGCGAGTTTCTCTTTGTAGCAACGGACAAAAAGGTCAAGGACCTTATGGACAATAAATTCAATTGTCTCAAAGTTACCGACGATGAGGAAAAGGCTGTCAGGGAGTTTCGCCAGAACAACCGTGTCGCCCTGCCTGTTACCGATGATAACGGAATCCTTATCGGTATTGTTACTATCGATGACGTTTTGCGCCTTGCGGTCGAGGAAGAAACGGAAGACATTCAGAAAATCGGAGGTGTTGAGGCGTTAGAGGAACCCTACATGAAAATTCCTTTCTTAAAGCTGATGAAAAAGCGATCTAGTTGGCTCGTGATTTTGTTCTTGGGTGAAATGCTGACGGCAACCGCTATGGGTTTTTTCGAAGGCGAAATTGCCAAGGCCGTTGTGCTGGCATTGTTTGTTCCTTTGATTATTTCAAGTGGGGGCAATTCGGGCTCGCAGGCATCTACCTTAATTATCCGGGCGATGGCCCTGGGGGAGGTTACCTTGCGTGATTGGTGGCAGGTAATGCGAAGAGAGTTCTTTTCCGGTCTCTTTCTGGGCTCGATCCTCGGGGTGATTGGATTTGCCCGAGTGTCGTTGTGGGCCCTTTTCACCAACATATACGGTGAGCATTGGCTTCTGGTTGCTTTGGTGGTTGGATTCTCGCTCATCGGTGTTGTGCTTTGGGGAACTCTATCCGGTTCCATGCTTCCCTTGATACTCAGGAAATTTGGCGCTGACCCCGCCGTTTCATCAGCACCTTTTGTAGCGACCATGGTGGACGTAACCGGATTGGTGATCTACTTCTCTATTGCATTGTTGGTCATGAAAGGTACCCTGCTTTAATCCACGGAGATTTTTTTCAATCAATAAATGCCGCGTTTTGTTCCTCGATTGTTCTGCTATGCTTCAACATGCTTGACCTAATTGTAAATGAGCACAAAAACCGAAATACCACATTTCTCATATCAACTCACGATCTAAACCACGTAACGGAAATCTGCAACCGAATCGTGTTGATGGAAAAAGGGGGAATAATTAACCCTCACCGAAGGTGCCGGTTCAACCTTATGTATGCACCATGACCTGATGAGTGTCAATCTTTCGTCTTATCTTTAAACAACGAGTTGTGTTTATCGACGTACCGATTTGTCGGGTCTTGCCTGGCTCAGCCTTCCTTTTGTAACGAAATTCCTGCAAGACCCTCCTATCGGCCACGTCGCAACATAGCCGTTGCCTAGCCATGACAAAAATGGGGATCTTGACAAATGAAATGAAAGAATTCGTGAAGAGACAAAAACTCGGCTTCATTGCAACTGTATGTCCTGACGGGACTCCTAATCTATCCCCAAAAGGTACAACTAATGTGTGGGATGACGAACATTTGATTTTTGCTGACATCCATTCTCCTGGAACCATCAATAATCTTTTGGTTAATCCGTCCGTTGAAATTAACATGGTTGATACTTTTATTCGAAAAGGCTACCGATTCAAAGGTATTGGCAAAGTACTTTCCCAAGGATTATTGTTTGAGGACATCCTTTCTTTTTATAGAAACATAGGCGTAACATATACCATTAAGAATATTGTATTAGTGAAAATTGACCGAGTCCTTCCACTCATATCTCCGGTCTACGACACAGATATATCAGAGGATAAAGTAAAAATGAAATGGATTGATTATTGGAATTCTGTGTTGAAACTGACTAAGTCAAATGAATTAAAATAAGACAGAATGATTGCGCAGAGTTTATAGCGCGACAAGCCCTTCTCACCTCACCAAAACCAATTTTCCAGTCTCTGTAAAATCCTTTCCGCTTACACTCAACCGCAGGCGGTACACGTAAAGGCCTGCAGGTAATCGATTCCCAAAAGTGTCGGTCGGCTCCCAGATCAATTGATTTGTGCCAACATAAAAATTACTGACATCGCTCAGACCGAATTCCCGCAATGGCCTTCCGTCTGCTGCATATACTTGCAACACAAAATTGTCGGGCACCACATTGCCGGTGAGCACAAAGTTAAAGAAGAATGAATCGGAAGAAGGATTGGGGTACGTCGACTGAAACACAAACGTGGTCTCATTTTTCACCTGAAACGTAACCTGATATGGTTCCTTGCCGCTCTTGTTGCCGCTCTGATCGGTGGCCTGCACAAAAAGCGAATATTCTCCATCCTGCAAATTCTTAGGTTTGAATTCAATCCGGAAGTCGGACGTTGCTGTAGCCGGAAACCATCGGACATCACTCCTGCTTAAATAAATCTGCTGCGGCGGGCAATCCTGCACTGCACAAGGATAGGAAAGGATGACGCTGATGCCAGTGGTGTCCGTTTTAAAAACGTAATGATTGTCGTCCTTTATTTTGATCTGAATAAACGGGTTGGGTGAAACAAAGTCGCCATTGGTGACATACCGACCATCAATGGTTACCTCCAGCACAGGAGAAAGACTGTCGGCGGCCACGCGCAGGTAGCTTTCAAAGTCGGCCACATTATTTTCATAGTACTGTTCGGGCAAGATCTGGGGATTGACATACACATCAATATCATTCAAGCCAGCCTTGCCCCGTGTGTTCGTTGAGATGGAAAAATGGGTTGTGTCGCCCGGTAATGGTGCATTAATTTTGAAACTCGTTATCTCCTTTTTCAATGTGGTGCTCGTCAGCACTTCAAGCTTTACGGAGAGGGAATCCGTAAAGGCCTTGTCGGAAATGTTGACAAACTCATAGGAACTCCTCCACGATTGTCCTTCTCCAACCGTCTGTAGTCCTTTGGGACCAGTGAAAAGCAAAACTCCTTCCGGCACGGGATCATAGAACACCAACCATTTTCCGAGTTGCACCGGATCAAGGTTGACATCATCTTCCGAAAATAATTCCAGCTTCAGATAGGGATATTGTTTTGCGTCGATTGGCGTCAGGTCCACGGTAGCGGCGATGCTGCCCTGAAGCAAAGTCTGTGACCCGTCATACTTTACACCGTAATAAGAAAAATGAAATTGATCGCTGGGTTGAATGGTCGTGGCATGGGAGATCAATTGTTTCCAGTGCAGTGCGGGTCCAATAAGTACCGAAATCATTTTCCCTGAAGTGTACCGTCCTGTTATGTTCTGCTGCACTTCCAGTGGTTGCGAATTGGCTGGCGCTATTAACGCAGTGGATACTTTGGCCGTACCTGCAGGAGCCCCCTTTCGACCCAAAATAATAACCGGGTCTCCATTTTGAAGTCCGGAAATTTGTGAATCCAATATTCCCAGATCGTGAAGTTTCGTTTTCAGCGCTGAAGACCACGAAGTATATCCGGCATCACCGATTGAAAAAATCAATACAGAATCACTGGTATGAATTGCATCGATCAGCGCTGGAAAATCGTCACCCGATCCGGTTTCCATTTCATTCAGCAAGAAACTATCAATCACTTGTGGCTCGCGGCCGCACGTGCGGGGGTCCTGAAAACTAAATGGAAGCCCGGCATAGGGCACCAAGGTCGTTTTGTCAAATGCAACAATATTGATGGTGTGATTCCTGCACGGTTGCCCTTGTGTGGCAAGGTTAAACTCGGCATTGTCAATCTTTACGGACACATCTGTGTACAGTGCTGGGTTGTTAACACCATAAGTTTTGACATGGATATTCGATAGCGTCTCAATAAATTTCAATTGCTTTGAAGGTACGTCGGTGACCAGACCAGAAAATCCATTTTCCAAAAGTTGTGCGAATTGCTTTTGCATCCATCCTTCCGGACTACTGTTAATGAAGGTGAACGATGAAACCACCCATTCACTGGTTTCTTCCGGTTTAGGCTGATCCAGTTTTGTCCTCCAGTAGTAAACCAGCGAATCTTTGGTCAACAAATTCGCGCTCAGCTTAGCGAGCACTTTTCCCGAAACCAAGGAGTGTTGTAAATACGGACTGTTAAAAGAATCGACCGTGTCCAATTCAATTTGAAAACTCCGTGTGTCGGAC
>JAYVXP010000075.1:0-49200 GCA_043785125.1 Bacteroidia bacterium | reverse complement strand
CAACAGTTATTGTTGGTTTTGACTCCAGCCGGTTGGCATTATTGAGCCGCTCAATTTGTCGCTGGTAAACCAACTCCTCCTGGTAATAATTTCCGGATACAAGACTAATGTCCTGGCGGACGCAAATATTCACCAGCACACCAATAAACGCGGCAAACAGGATAAACGAAAGAATGATTCCCTTTCCCCAATTCATAATAATTCACTTTTCAATTTCTTCGCAACGGGTCCAATGAATTTGACTTTGACTTTTTGAAGGAGCTTACCATCCTGATAAACACCAAGGATCACGACAGTCCGGGCCGAGGTGATATCCGCGGCCGGTATTTTGATAAAATAAATCGTTTTTAAAAAACTTCCTGCCGGAACGGTAATTGATTTGCCATCGGGCTTGACCAGTGAAGCGATAGCCGGGGATTCCACCTGAATTTTCAATGGCAGGTCCTCAAATGTTTTGTTAATAAACTCAACATTGTAGAGATTGGTGATAAAGCCGCCTTCACCACGCTGGAATAAAGTGCCCGAAACTTTGAATACATTGGTTTGAACATCCGATCGCGTGAGCAAACCAAAGCTTAACAAACCCATCAGCACCAGCAACACAGCCGAATACCCCAATACCCGGGGCGTTATCAGCCTGGCAACACCATTCTGAATCGAATTGTAGGAGGCATGGCGGATTAGCCCCTTGGGTTTGTTGACTCTTACCATCACTTCATCGCAGGCATCAATACAGGCGGTACAGTTAACACATTCCAGTTGTGTTCCATTCCGGATGTCTATGCCTGTCGGACAAACATGTACACATAGTTTGCAATCGATGCAGTCACCGGTATTCATTTCTATCCCGGAATTTTTCTTCAATTTTCCGCGCGGTTCACCCCTGATCCAATCATATGCCACAACAATTGAATCTTTAATAAGCAAAACACTTTGCAACCTTCCGTAAGGGCAAACAATTACGCACGCCTGTTCACGAAATTTGGCGAACACGCCATATAATATTGATATAAAAGCGAAGAGTCCAACAAAGCCAGCTGGATTATCGGATGGTGAATGCTGGATACTTTTGAATGTTTCAGCGGGACCGATCAGATAAGCCATCGCGGTTATTGCGATCAACACGGAAATGAGTATGAATAAAGTATGCTTGGCTGTCTTCTTTCCGATTTTGGTTAGGCTCCAGGGCTCATCCTCTAATCTGCGCTGCGCAGGCCCGTCACCCTCAATCCAATATTCAATCTTGCGGAAGACCATCTCCATAAATAGCGTCTGAGGACACATCCATCCGCACCAGATTCTACCAAAGACCACCGTAAAAAGAATGATAAAAACAAAGAATGTAATGAGCGTAATCGCAAGTAAAACAAAATCCTGAGGCCAGAAAACCAGGCCCAGCACGACAAATTTTCTTTCGAATATATTCAGTAATAGAAGTGGTTGATTTCCTATTTTCAGAAAAGGACCGCTAAAGAAAAGGGACAAGAGCAATACCGTCACCACTACCCTCAATGAATGGTGAGCACCTCCCGGCATTTTTGGAAATAACCAAATCCTCTTGCCTTTCTTATCTACGGTGGCAATGGTATCACGAAACTCTTCATCATAGCGATACAGATCATCGCCGGACTGCGTTATTTCCATGCTGCTATTTATCCTCTCATTTCTTCACGACTTTTGCACTATCCGCAGGTTTGGGTTTCTGTTTTTCCCTGAACAATTCTCCCTGGGCCGGCTTTCCATTTGGCGGGTGGGTACCATGAAGGCTCATTACATAAAAAGCTACATCGCGCACATCTTTTTGGCTCATGACTTTGCCCCATGCCGGCATGGCCTTTTCTACCACTCCGTTTTTAATTGTAGCGAAAATGTTTTTGATATCGCCACCGTGCAACCAGTATTCATCTGTCAAATTGGGGCCAATCGTGTTTCCACCTCCGTCGTTGCGGTGGCATGATCCACAGTTATTGCTCATGAAAACTGATTTGCCTTTGGCAATCTGCACCACATCGTTTGTAAACAAAAGGTTATTTTCATCGATAACCTCTGCAGGCTGAGACGCTTTCAGTGCGCTTGCCTGCGCTTCGGCTAAGGATACTTCATTCTGATATTCCTGCGCCGAGAGTGGCAAAGAATTGGAGATATGGAAAAGCGCCAAATACACAACAGCAAATACAATGGATCCATAAAACAGTCCTTTCCACCAGGGTGGTAAGTGATTATCCAGTTCCCGTATGCCGTCATAATCGTGATCCAATACAATGTTCTTTTCCTCCTCCAGCGGGACAAGCGCATTGGCCTTTTCCCAGAACCTGGCCCACCCGTTTTGAGGTGGGGTATAGGGTTTGCCCAGTCTTTCGGCCTTTTCTATCGCCACCTTCTCAACGAAAAGATTGAGCACTTTCAACACGATCATTGCTGTAACCAGCGTGAGGACGAAAATGATAAAAACAAAAAAACTGATGAGGTAAATGGGGAATAGTGGATGGTTAACCGAATCATCCCAAAACCCTTTGGCTGTGGCGGCATTGAGTTGGGCCTTTGAAATAAGGGGCCATAACATACTGTAGAACACCCAAACTATTTTTTTCATATCCTTAGTTTTGAGAAGAAGATTTGTTTTCTGTTGAACTATCATCCTGATCCTGTATGGGCAGGCCTCCCATGTATTTGATAAATTCTTTATCCGCGGCAAACACCCATAGCAGCAGGCAAAGAAAAAAAAGGAAAAATATGACAAATGAAATCATTGGCCAGATGGCGACGTTTTCGATACTTTGGAGGACATTATTAAACATGCGCAATAATCTTTAATGGATTTTCTAATTCTTAATATTTGAATTGGCGATGATCATCCTTCATCTCAGCGGTCTTCTCCGCTTTGATATCCATTCCAAGCCGCTGCAAGTAAGCAATCAACGCGACGATTTCAGCTTCTGGCATTACTTCAATTCCGTCTGCTTTGAGGTTAGCAGCAATGCCCAATGCTTGTTTATCCAGTTCCTCATTCGCAATCGCTTCATATCCCTCTTCATAGGGGACACCCACCTTGCGCAACGCGGTGATTTTTTTTGCGGTTTGATTCTTATCTATTGTCTGCTCAAACAGCCATGGATATGGCGGCATGATCGAACCAGTGGAAACGGCATCGGGTGCAAGCAAGTGATTGTAATGCCATGCGTTGGAATACTTGCCCCCTACGCGTTGCAAATCCGGGCCTGTTCTTTTTGATCCCCAAAGAAATGGATGATCATATACATATTCACCTGCTTTGGAATACTCTCCATAGCGTTCCGTCTCTGAGCGAAACGGTCGCACCATCTGGGTATGACAGTTCACACATCCTTCGCGAATGTAAATATCACGACCATGGAGTTCAAGTGGTGTATATGGTTTAACACTAGCGATTGTAGGGATATTTGATTTGATTAAGAAGGTTGGCACCAGTTCCATTAGACCTCCAATCAGGATAGCGACCAATGCAAGGACTGTAAATAACACTGGCTTATGTTCCAGTAAACGATAATGCCATCCCCCACTTCTTGGTGCAACATAATCCTTTGCAAGGGGTGCCGCTTCCGCGGCTTCGTTGGCAATAAATTTTCCGGCATAGGCAGTCTTGATCAGGTTATAGGCCATAACGATGGTGCCTATGAGATAGAGTCCACCACCTATTGCGCGCAACATGTACAGGGGAAGAATCTGAACGGTTGTTTCCAAAAAGTTTTTGTATACCAAAAATCCTTCGGGGTTGAATTCTTTCCACATCAGACTTTGCACTACGCCCGAAACGTACATGGGCAGTGCATAGAAAATAATACCCATTGTCCCCAGCCAAAAGTGAACATTGGCCAATTGGGTCGAAAACAATTTTGTATCCCACATTCGGGGAACCATCCAATAGAGCATTCCAAAAATCAGAAAGCCGTTCCAACCCAAACCCCCCACGTGAACATGGGCTATAATCCAATCCGTAAAATGGGCAATGGCATTGACGTTTTTCAAGGACAACAATGGCCCTTCCAATGTCGCCATCCCATACGCTGTAACGGCAACGACCATGAATTTCAGAACGGGTTCTTCACGCACTCTGTCCCATGCGCCGCGCAAAGTCATTAACCCATTGAGCATACCACCCCAAGAAGGAGCAATAAGCATAATAGAAAAAACAACCCCGAGGGACTGGGCCCAATCGGGAAGTGAAGTATATAAAAGGTGGTGTGGGCCAGCCCAGATATAAATAAAGATGAGTGACCAAAAATGGATAATGGATAGCTTGTAAGAATAGACCGGACGATTGGCCGCTTTTGGCAGAAAGTAATACATGATGCCCAGAAATGGTGTGGTGAGAAAAAAGGCCACCGCATTATGACCATACCACCATTGTACCAATGCATCCTGCACACCAGCGTAACCGGAATAGCTCTTAAAGAAATTTACGGGTATTTCGTATGAATTCACCAGGTGTAAAACTGCCACGGTTACAAACGTGGCGATGTAAAACCAAATCGCCACATACATGTGTCGCTCTCTGCGTTTGATAATTGTGCCGATCATATTCCATCCAAACACAACCCAAATAACCGTAATGGCTATATCAATGGGCCACTCCAGCTCAGCATATTCCTTGGATGTAGTCATACCCAACGGCAATGAAATAGCCGCAGCCAAGATGATCAATTGCCAGCCCCAAAAATGAATCCAGCTTAGCGCATCACTGAACATGCGTGTTTTTAACAAGCGCTGCATGGAATAATATACTCCTGCAAACATGGCGTTACCCACAAAGGCGAAGATGATGGCATTGGTATGAAGGGGGCGAATCCGACCGAAAGTAGTGTACTGCGTATCAAAATTAAAGATGGGATAGAACAGTTGTATGGCAGCCGTAAGTCCAACCAGCATTCCCACTAATCCAAATACAACAGTAGCAATGACAAACGCCTTGACAACTTTATTGTCGTAACTGAATTTTTCTAATTCCATAGACGATTCAATTTGATCTTTTAATTAACATAAAAATAGACCTGGCCATGAAGGTCAAATATGATAGAGATTAGCAGAAAGGATGATTTTTGTCAGTTCTCTGGCGTCGATATAAAGTCCAGGCGTTGGAAGGTGATTCTTGTACCGTTCCCACAAGGGAAGGCTGGAACGAGCACTGTGCTCCTTAATTGTCTAAATAGATGCGCGCACCCCGGCCTTTTCCAGGCGGCCAGATTGGTTAAGCTAAAGACAATGTTTAGAAATAATATAAGGAAGAAGATATTGTTCCAAAGCGTTCATCTATCATTTCAGTATTCCGACCGCACTGGCTTTCTGATTTGTTTCCGCCAACGCGATTTTTGTCAACGCGTTAGCGGTCTCCTTTTCCCAGACCACGATTTCGTCCAACAAATCGGCTACCGTTTGCAAGTTTAATTGAAGGGCAATATTCCTTGCTGAAAAATATTTTGTTTTCTTAAATTCAATTAGCCCCATCAGAAAGCTGATAAAAAGCACATCGGCCAACGGTTTGGACTCCGTCATACCAGAAACAACGGACCACTCCTTGAGCATTTTCTTGACGACACCATTTTTCCTTTTGAACGGACCTGTTAATAAATAACTGAAAACGCGCTTGAGTTTTGTTCGTTTGTCTCGCGTGTTTTCAGCATATCTCTTTACTTGGTTTTTTATGCTGGTGGTATTGGTGTGCTGACTCCATTCGGGGATGACCTCCTGGATTTGCTTTTCCGCATCATACATTCCCTCAAGAATGTAAGTCAATACCTCGTTGAGGTTGTTTAAAGATGGTTTTGATTTCATATATTTTATTGAAAATTCACTGCCCTGGATTTAGAAAATCTCCTTTATGCAATAGTTCGTGCTCCCATCACTGAAAGTTTCTCCTTCTCTTTTTCCTTTCATTTTTTTATACAAAAGGCTATGCACAGGTAAACCGGATATTGGCCTGCCATCCACTGAAAATGGCTCCATGGCTGCCGCGACGAAAAAAGTATCCTTATCTGTTGTTACCACCGTTCCAAATTCCACAGCAGGATGAATCCTTTCAGTGAATGATTCGATTTTTCTCAATTCATCCAGTTCATGATTTGCAAACTGAAGTTGGTCAGTCAAAAGGCTAACTTCGGCAACTGTCTCCGCTTTGTGAGAAAGCCCGTGGGCATCATATTCTTCCTCATTAATGTTCTTATCTGCGATCATCATTTCCCGGATCCTGGTCCGAAAATCTTCAATAACGGCCTGGTGTTTTAGAATGCCAGCCGTAAGAATTTCTTTTTTGAAGTGGCTCTTGTCCATGTCTTTCTTTTTTTGTTGTCAAATCCCGTCCGCTTACCAATTACGGTTTCCGTTTTAATGCAAGTTCGTTTTCCACTTCTTCAGGCTCCTTTTTTTTATCATCAAAAAGAATCCGGATCGATGGTGTGCAGGTGTCCTCGTATTGACCGCTTTTGATGTTCCAAATGAAGAGGATCAGGAAACCCACAGCGATCGAAAGACTTATGCTGATCAGAACAATGATGATATCCATGGCTAATATTGAGAATGCTCAAATTGAAAACTATGAAATCGCTCGAAAGCCGCCTTGTCCAGTGCTTCCCGATGATTGGGATGGGCAATTTCAATAAGTGCCTTGGCTCGTTGTTGCATATTCTTGCCGTACAAATAAGCCACCCCATACTCGGTGACAATATAATGAGCATTGGCACGGGTGGTAACCACGCCGGCGCCTTGTTTCAAAAAAGAAACAATCCGGGATATACCTTTTCCTGCTGTGGAAGGCAGAGCAATAATCGGTTTCCCGCCTTCAGATAAGGAAGCTCCACGAATGAAATCCATCTGACCACCCACCCCGGAATAGTGATATGTGCCAATGGAGTCTGAACAAACCTGACCTGTAATATCCACTTCAATCGCGCTGTTGATCGCCGTTACTTTTGGATTGGTCCTGATGACAGAGGTATCATTGACATAGTCGATGCCCAGCACTGCAATCGACGGATTATCATCTACAAAATCATATAGTTTTCGGCTTCCCAAAAGAAAGGATGTGACCGTTTTGCCGCGGTGTTTTTTCTTATGCTGGTTGGTAACAACACCCCTTTCGATCAAAGGGATCATTCCATCCGAAAACATTTCCGTGTGCACTCCCAATTCTTTATGGCTGTTGAGACATGCTAATACTGCATTTGGAATAGAGCCGATGCCGGTTTGAATTGTTGCGCCATTTTCCACCAAGTCCGCACAATGCGCACCAATCCGCATGGCAATCTCAGTTGGCCCCTCCACATCTGTGATTTCCGGGAGTTCTTGTTCCCCAAGAACCATTGCGTCAAATTCCTTAATATGAACAATACCATCTCCGAGAGTGCGCGGCATCCTTGTGTTGATTTGTGCAATTACCTTTTTCGCACTCTTAAGTCCGGCAATTGCGATATCAACAGAAGTTCCCAACGAACAATACCCGTGTTTGTCCGGTGGAGAAACCTGAACCAAGGCAACATCGATTGGTAAAATTCCTCTTCTGAAAAGATTGGGGATTTCGCTCAGAAATATGGGCACATAATCGCCACGGCCTTCATTCACAGCTTCCCGAATGTTCTGCGAGACAAAAAGGGAGTTAATGTGGAAGTTTTCTCTGTATTCTTTTTTCGCGATCAATGCTTCACCTTGCAGGCTAATGCTCACGATCTCGACATTGAACAAACCGGAAGCACGGTCCGTCATTTTTTTCAACAAGTGATGCGGTGTGGCGGCTCCTCCGTGGACAAACACGCGGTCCCCAGACTTAATCATCTTTACTGCTTCTTCGCCGGTAGTGTACATATCTAAATAAGTTTAGTGTTTCCTAATTTCCTTGCGGCAACAATATTGACGGCCATAACAGAGAATCCGACAACACTCATACTGCTGATGGGCATTAATATAGCGGCAACCAGGGGCGTAAGATTCCCGGTAACCGCAAAAGTTAAGGCAACAATATTGTACATAAATGAAATTGCAAAGCCGGTTTTTAAAATGGTGGTAGAAGATTTGGCCAGCAACAAAAACTGATCCAGCGCATCCAATTTATCACCTTGAAGAATCCCATCACTGGCCGGAGTAAATATTCCGGTATCATCCGTAACGGCTATTCCTACATCGCTTTGCTTCAGGGCTCCAGCATCATTCAACCCGTCACCGAGCATCATCACCCTTCTACCTTGTCTTTGAAGATCCTGAATGTAATCCAACTTATCCTGAGGACTCTGATTAAAAAATAAGGATACGGAAGGACCGAAAAGTGTTGCCATCTTCGCGCTGTCCATGTTATTGTCGCCCGAAAGCAACGCAACACAACGTGAGCCAAGTTGCCTGATCAGTTGGCGCATGTTTTTCCGAGCGGATATGGCAATTGAGAAATACCCTTTGATTTGCGCATCGATTGAAACAAAAACCAAAGTAGCGTGTCCATATATGTGCTGACGAAAATCAACAAAGGTCGCAGATCCCACTTTGATCCAATGGCATTCAATTGTTCCTTCAATACCTTCACCTTGATATTCCATGAAGTCCCGAGCAGGGCCAACGGGGTGTCTATCAATGGAACGGGTGATCAACTTACTTAATGGATGGGTTGAGCAACTGGTTAATGTTTTAACCCAGGCGCGTTCTTCATCATTCAGCTCTCCTTCGAATTGCACAAAAGGTTCTTTTGTGTAGGTCACGGTGCCCGTCTTATCAAAGACGATGGCATCAACCGAAGCCATGCGCTCAATGACATCTGCGTTTTTGAGATAGAGATGATTTCTGCCAAAAACACGTAGGAGCGTACCATAGGTAAAAGGAGCCGCCAGGGCCAGCGCGCAAGGACACGCCACCATTAGTACGGAAGTTAACACGAGCCAAACCCGTGTTGGGTCATAAACATACCATACCACTGCAGTAATCAAAGCTATAACCATCACCACCCAGGTAAAAACTTTTGCTGCCTGATCAATTTTCTTTCGGTACCCTTTCTCTGCCGGCTTTCGAAAAATGGGGTTGTTCCACAAGCTGGTTAAGTACCCCTGCGATGTCTTCTTCGTCACTTCCAGCTCGATAGACTGCCCGATGAGCCTTCCACCAGCGTAGATGAGTTCTCCCAATGTGACTTTTACCGGTCTCGATTCTCCGGTAACAAAACTGTAGTCGATAAATGCCTTGTCGGAAAGCAGCGAGCTGTCTGCCGGTATGATTTCCAAATTTCGAATTTTAATCTGGTCACCCATTTGAACCTCATGAATAACTACCGGCACCCAATCCTGGTCAACTCGTTTCTGCACAGCCAACGGAAAATATGATTTGTAATCCCGATCGAATGCAAGACGCTCATACGTCATATTTTGGAACCACCGTCCGATCAGCAAGAAGAAAACAAGGCCCGTCAATGAATCCAGGTAGCCAGGTCCGTGCTGGGTAAGAATATCAAAAACGCTACGCGAAAACAGCGCCAGCAAACCTGCCGCGATTGGCACATCGATATTGATCTGCCTTTGCGAGAAGCTTTTCCATGCGTTGATAAAATAGTCACGCGCACTGTATAGGATGACCGGAAAAGCCAACAAAATATTTAAATAAGAAAATAGCATGCGTAAATTCTTGTCTGTTTCATCCAGGCCAAGGTATTCAGGAAAGCTCAGCAACATGACATTGCCAAATGCAAACCCCGCTACGGCAAGTCGGATAATCAAAACGCTACTGGAATTGTCTTTCTTTCTTTCGCCTTGGCGTGTTATTTGTGGAATATAACCCAGGGATGCCAGTAGGTTGGCCAATTTTCCGGGGGTGATTTCAGCAGGGTTAAAATCAATCTCCACCATCTTCCCCGAAAAATTCACTTCCGATCTCAAGATTCCTTTGTGAATTCTTTGAAGATTTTCAAGCAGCCAGACGCACGATATACAATGGATGGCAGGCACATAAAATCGGACTCGGGCAAACGTGGCCGAATCAAACTCCAAAAGCTGCTTGCGGATTGCCGGTTCATCAACGTAATCGTACGACGCCACACTGACATTCCGCAGGGTAACCCCCGGAGTCGTATCAAACAAATAATATTCGCATAACTCATTTGAATTGAGGATTTCAAATACGGTTTTGCATCCAAAACAACAAAAATGTTTTTCTTCCAGCCATGTTGTTTCCTCACACGACCCTCCGCAGTGATAGCATTTGAGATCAAAGTCCGTTTCAATTACAGCCATACCACAATCTATTTTTTCTTGGTTATAACGTAAGTCCAGATGAGGGACTTTACATGATTCACTACATCTTCGGCCATGCTTCCACTGATTAAACGGGAAAGACCTTTGCGGCCGTGTGTCCCCATGACAATCAAATCAGCGCCAATTGAATTGGTAAACTGAATGATGCCCTCCTCTTCATACCAGTGATTAAAAATGTTGATGGTAAAGTCCTTGAAGGAATATTTTTTAGCGAAGACATTAAGGCGTTCCAATGTTAAGGTGTCGGATGAAAAATTGACAGGGGTGTTGATGTAAACTATATGGAGGTGGGCTTTGAAGAAATTTTGCAACACTTTAACTTTGAGGATCAGGTCCTCCTGACTTGCGGTATCCAAGGTGTTTGGAAATACAATATCTTTAACGGTGCCTTTGAAGTAGTCTTTAACAACCAGAACCGGAACGGAGGATGTCCTCACAATTTTCTCAACATTTGAGCCAATAAAGTATTCGCGCAAACCCGATGCTCCGTGAGAACCCATGACAATAAGATCCATGGCATGTTCGGATACATAATCCAGGATATTTCTGGCCGTAATACCAAATTCAATCTTGACAATAACCTTCACATCTTCAGCGCGATACTGGTCTATGATTTTGTCAAATCTGTTTTTTGTTTTTTCTCTCACTTCTTTCATCAAGGATTCCTCCATGAGTCGCACTGGTGAAAGGATAGTATTGGGCATTGAAGGAAGCTCAATCACATGCAGGAGGTGAATGGTGCCTTTAGCCTGAGAAGCCACATTTAAGGCAAACCGATAGGCATTGATAGCGGGTTTAGAAAAATCAAATGGAACTAATATCTTTTTCATGGCGAACTATTTTATGAGTCAAAAGTATCAAAGTTGGTCACCTTGTGGCGGTATGAAGGGTCATAATGAATACTGATTTATGTCAGGTATTAATCCCTGTATTTTACAACCTTGCACCATGGATGTGCAGGTAAAATTCTTGGGGGCAGCCGGTTCAGTGACGGGCTCGCGTTATCTGGTTACGGCAGGTGACTTCCGTTTTCTCTTTGATTGTGGTCTTTTTCAGGGGTTAAAAGAATTGCGCCTCCGCAACTGGGATAGCTTTCCGGTTGATCCCGCTTCGATTCAGGCAGTGATCATCAGTCACGCACATATTGATCATTGCGGCTACTTGCCAAAACTGGTAAAGGATGGGTTCAACGGCCCCGTCTATTGTACCCGCGCCACTGCCGAATTGATGGAGATCATGCTGATGGATTCCGCCAAGCTTCAGAAAGAGGAAGCTGACTATGCGATACGAAAAGGATATTCCAGGCACGCTGACCCCAAACCACTCTATACCCAGGAAGATGCTAAGCTTGTTTTTCCCTTGTTCAGGCAATTTGAGTACAACGAAAAAATAAAGATTACGCCGGCAATTGAAATTATTTTTAGAGATGCGGGCCATTTGCTAGGCTCAGCCATAACAGAAGTTTCTATCCAGGGGAATGTACAGCGAAAGAAAATTGTTTTTTCAGGAGACATCGGTCGATACCACCAGGAAATACTAAATGAACCCACGCCGATTGAGCAGGCAGATATCCTCTTTATCGAGTCTACCTATGGCAATAAAGATAATCCATTTGTCGATCCCGAAACTTCTTTAACCCGTATTGTCAACGAAACATTTTCCCGTGGCGGCGTCTTGATCATTCCTGCCTTTGCGGTGGGGCGCACGCAGGCCCTGCTTTACTACCTTCGTAAACTGATGCACGAGAATAAAATTCCCGACGTACCGGTGTATGTGGACAGTCCGATGGCGATTTCCGCCACCTATCTTTTTTACAAGTATCCGGCCTATCATAAAATACCCATCGATCAAAAAGAATTTGCACGCGAACTGGAAACCAACATGCTGGTCTTTGTGAAATCTGCGGAGCATTCCAAATCGCTCAACGAGATTAAGAGCAAGGCGATTATCATCTCCTCTAGCGGCATGATGACGGGCGGCCGGATCCTGCATCACTTATTTCATCGCTTGCGAAACAAGCAAGATACTATTCTCATTTCGGGCTACCAGGCTGAAGGAACACGCGGAAGAAAGTTATTGGAAAACAGTCCGACCATAAAGATTTTCGGCGAGGAGGTTCCCGTAAATTGCAAAATAGAATCCATCACGGCAATGTCCGGCCATGCCGACAAAGAAGAATTATTCCAATGGATGGCGCATTTCAAAAATGCTCCAAAAATCACCTTCACCGTTCATGGAGAAGGAAAAAATCTTGAACTGTATGCGCAGGCTGTCCGGGACCGGATGAAATGGAATGTAATCAAACCAGGTTATCTGGATGTGGTAAAATTGTTTGAGCATATCTGAACGGACCAAAGAAATCAAATAAGCAGCGCAATGAAAGTCGCAGACAAATGACTTAAATCATTTGTCTCTCCAACTAAAATCAATTACCGCGAAAACATGTTGGAATACATTTAACAAAAAAATAACACATGGAAAAGTCATTTGAAAACAAGGTAGCCATCGTAACAGGCGGAAGCTTTGGGATTGGTCAGGCAACAGCGGTGGCCTTTGCCCAACGTGGCGCAAAAGTTGTCGTTGCCGATTGGATAGAAGATCAAGAAACATCCAGACGTATAGAATCCTTTGGTGGCGAATCCATTTTTGTAAAGTGTGATGTATCCAAAAGCAATGATGTAAAAGCGCTAATTGAAAAAACAATTACCATCTATGGCCGGATTGACTTTGCTTTTAACAATGCCGGCATAGAAGGCGCCACCGCCACCACACAAGAATGTACAGAAGAGAATTGGGACAAAACGATTGGGATCAACCTTAAGGGCGTTTGGCTTTGTATGAAATATCAGATTCCCCAAATGCTCAAACAAGGAAAAGGGTCCATCGTCAATTGCGCATCCATTGCCGGGCTGGTTGGATTTCCAGGTTTGCCGGCATATGTCGCCACCAAACATGGTGTTGTTGGACTTACCAAAACGACCGCTTTGGAGAATGCAAAACTGGGCATACGTGTAAATGCAGTTTGCCCAGGGGTAATCAAGACTCCCATGATTGACCGGATGACCGGTAAAGACAAGGCCGCTGAAAAACAATATGAAAACATGGAACCGGTTGGCCGTATGGGTCAGCCTGAAGAAGTCGCCGAAGCGGTGATATGGCTATGTTCCGACGCCGCTTCTTTTGTCACCGGCCAGGCACTTGCCGTGGATGGAGGTTGGATCGCTGCTTAGCGCCTGATCATTTTTATCTCTGTCCCAATTCTGTTCTCCTCTTCAAGGGTATGTTTTTCTATGACCGGTATTGCGATACTGCTATGTTTTGTGCTTCGAACGACCTGAATCGTCAGGCCAAACGCATCGCTGAAGTGATCTTTCAAATCATCAACAGTCATTGCAGGCGAAATTTCAACAAACCCCTCCTCGTGCGTTGCCCTGCAGTCTAACAGTTTTTTACTCCGTGTGACCACCTTCCTTGAGGCCGCTGCGCCGCTTTTGCTGGGTTTTGCAAAAAATTCAATGTCTAAACCCGAAAATAGTGCACTGAATTCTTCCTGAATGGCGAAAACCCTACGATGATCATTGATGATAATTTTCATTTTTTGGTTTTGTTTATGTGATATGCCTAAATAAACATGCCGTCATCCGGTTGATTATTGAATACGGCAATTTCCAACAATTCAAATTAACATGTTCTCAATATTCAACAATTCCTCCTCCTGCTTTCATGATCATCCTCAACGCTCTACATGACTAAGGTCATTTTTTTGGCAGAAAAACGAACTTATGTTTATGTTGTACTAAAAATGCTGACCATGGAAACTTCATCAACAATGGAAAAATCAATTCTTTTGAAAATCTCAGAAAAGCTTGCGCTCGCACAACAGGAGTTGGACGAACTGGCTGTCCAACTTGCTTTGGGTAAAGCAGAAGCGAAGGACAAGTTTGAAGAGATTAAAAAGGATTTCCGTGTCCGGCTAAACGAGTTGAGACAGGCCGTTTCAACTGCCCCCAAAGGCGATACACTCAATGAATTAGTTAGAAAAATCGAGGAATTGGAAATGCTGCTCACTTCAGGGAAAGCTGAAACAAAAGATTTGTTTGAGACACAAAAGAAAAAGATACTCAAAGCAATCTTAGAAATTGAAAACGCATTGAAGGGCAAGTTCCTGGATAACACCGGCATGAATCATTTCACCAATGAGTTTGAAAAGTTTAAACTCAAGCTCGAAATCCTCCGGCTAAAATTTGTGGTAAAGAAATTCGAAGTCAAAGACGAATTCAGGACGGGTATGAAAATGGCCAAAAAAGAAATAACCGGTATCATGGATGGCACTAAACATCAATTCAACAAGGCCAAAGAAAAGCTGAATGATTTTAGTGGAGAGATTTCCCAGGCCTACCAGCATCTGCGAAAAGGGATGAAACATTTGTAGGTCATTCACCGTCACAAAGCTCCTTGTTTTAGCTATGCGGTCGTCCTTATGGAATTTTCTGACGCAGTTGCTTTCTATTTCTACCATATTGTCATCCCGCTGGGATTCGTCACTTACCCGCCTTTTCCCTGGCCTTTTTTTCCTGATCCTTAAAATATCCCTTGAAAAGGAAATTGTGTTTCATCGCTTCCATGTTCTCACTCAATTTTTCCGAACTGATCCGTATGTTGCGCATGCTCTTGCTCAGATCATGTGAAAACACCGTGTCACTCAGCAAAATACCAACGGGTCCCTCTCCGCGTTTGATTTTTTCTGTCACCTGTTTCAGGTCTTTGGTTACCGTAGCGGCTCTTTCACTGGCTTCATTAATTTGAACCAAGCTGCTCTCCAATCTGGCGACTGACGTGGTATCGCTCGTCAGGTAACCCAACATTCCCTTCCCATCCTTTACATCGTGCAGCAGACTATTCAGATTTTGGGTGAACATCGCCGTATTTTTGGTCGTTGTCCGAAGACCTGAAATAGCTTGTTTCACATTGTCTGCAATCACGGTATCCATAAGAATACTCCATAACGTATTCTTGCCATTCACTTTTTGGGTGATATTCTTCAGATCAGAAGTGATCATCAGGAGATTTTCATTGGTTAGGTCCAGGGTGCGTAACATTTTATCTGTTTCGATCTGCTTAAGCGCCTTAATAGTATCCCCGCCAAGAACAGATTCCGCAAATACGGTTCCATTTTCAATGTTGACCAGCTTGTTTCCCATGAGTCCGTCCGTTCCCATAGACGCAACAGCAGTCTTCTTGATAAAGCGTTGAATGTCATTTTCAATAATCATGGTTACCATCACGGAAGAGTCGCTAATGATCTCCACGCGCTTGACCGTACCTACATCAATTCCTGAAAACCGAACATTATTTCCCTTCATTAGACCGTTGACCTTATAAAAGGTGGCATTGATCTGAAAGGTTTTGTTAAACAAATTGCGATTATTGCCAATCAGATAGAGGGCCACAATCAGAAATGTTATTCCCACCAGGACGAAAAGGCCGAGTTGAACATTGTTGAGCGTTCTTTTATGCATCACTTAAATCGTTTAAAGAAAGAAAGGTTTCACCTTTTCATCTTGGTTCTTTTTCAACTCCGAATATGTTCCTTCTGCATAGCTCACGCCATCAATTAGCATCACCACCCGGTCAGAGGCTTCGCTCACACACTGCAGATCGTGGGATATAATGATGGAAGAGGTTTGATACTTTTGCCGGACATCAACTATCAATTGAATAATTTCCCTTGCCGTAATCGGATCCAATCCGGTGGTCGGCTCATCATAGAGAATAATATCAGGTTTCAGAATGAGTGTCCGCGCCAAAGCAATCCGCTTGCGCATGCCTCCCGACAATTCTACTGGCATCATATCAACGGTGTCCTCAAGTCCTACATTGCGCAGGGTCTCCAGAACCAATTCATTGGTCTTCGCCCGATTCATTTCCTTTTTCAGCCAATGTCTGCGGAGGGGAAACACAAGGTTTTCCCGAACGGTCATCGAATCGTATAAGGCGTTGCCTTGAAAAAGGAATCCTATTTTCATCCTCAGGCGATCCAACTGCTCGTGATCCAGGGAAAAAACATCCTGGCCAAATATTTTGATTGAACCAGCATCGGGTTTCAATAAACCAATGATGCATTTTATGAGCACCGACTTCCCGGATCCAGATTTACCCAAAACCACCAGATTCTCTCCTTTATATAAAGTGAGATGGAGTTGATTCAAGACGTGATGACTACCAAATGATTTGCTCAAACCATTGATTTCCATCACCACTTCTTTTTTTGGTTGGGTCATCGTCCGTTTAAATGATTAATTAAACCCCAATAAATCGGTGATTTGCACGGCAATCAGGTCCAACACAAAGATGAGCAGTGACGAAACCACCACTGCTGAATTGGCAGATTGCCCCACCCCTTCTGTACCCTTTTTAGAATTATACCCTTTGTAACATCCGATCATGCCGATTGTAAATCCGAAGAAAAACGTTTTGATCAGGGCAGGAATAAAGTCACTGTAGGAAAGTGAATGGAATACCTGAGTCCAATACAAATCCCAACTGACGACTCCTTTAATATTTACGCCGAGGTAAGCGCCGTAGAGTGAAATGGCGTTTGCCCAAAGGGAGAGCAGCGGCAGCATGAGGGTTGCAGCCAATACGCGCGTGGCCACCAGGTATTTAAATGGATTGGTGCCTGAAACTTCCATTGCATCAATCTGCTCGGTCACTTTCATCGATCCAAGCTCAGCACCAATGCCGGAACCAATTTTTCCAGCAGCAATCAATGCCGTAATCATGGGCGATATTTCCCTTACTAAAGAGACGGACACCATAGCCGGCAACCAGGACTCAGCTCCAAACTCAGCCAATGTAGGTCTGGATTGGATCGTCAGTACAAGCCCCATGATGAAGGCGGTAATCCCTACCAAAGGAAGCGATTGGAGTCCGATGTAATACGATTGGCGAACCAATTCACCGAATTCATAACGCGGTTTAAACCCTTCGCTAAAAAATCTCCACGTGAATCGGGCTGTGTCACCCATCTCATCCAGAAATGTTTTCAGACTGACAGGCATTTTCATGGCATGTATTTCCCACAAGTTCACATGAAGACTGCCTTATATAGGCTGACTTGAATTAGTCCAATATCTGATTTTGATCATAAAACAGATGGATGCAAATCATATGAATATCGATTTTCGGGGCGGGCGATAGCCTAATCTTAAGTTCGATCAATAATGTAAAAATCAGGCAGCCCGGTCTGCTGATCGATAGGAATGGAAAGGACTGGGGTTTACCTTCTCGATTGACACGATTAGCCATTTTCATCAAGGCAAACCATGATTCAACCGGTTTCTTGATTTATAATTTTTTAATTATCTTTCCTAGCTACGTTGCTTGAAAAGTAAGTTCTCTTTATCATAAAAATGAAGAACTTTAGATTCGTTTGCTTATTCTTAGTTACACTATTTGGTGTTTTGTATTCATGCACCATCGTCCAAAACAGTGACATCACATCGCTTAGCCAACTGAATAGCCTAAGCATTAAGTCCATTGATATTATTCAAAATTTGGACAGTCTGAATTTAACCAGTTCGGCCACTGTGATTGATTCTGTCGTGAGTTCGCTTGTCACCATTGATATAAACAACAAAATCAATGGTACGGTTACCAAGCTAACCAAGATCACTTGGCCAACCATTAATCCAAAATCAAAACTGAAATTTAGGAGTGGTGTTACTTCAGGCATCCAGGTTAGAAATTACTTTTTTCAGAACGGCCTTCCCCGTTCTTCTCAAGTTGTAGCAAACAACCAGCTAAAAGAATGGTTCACATTTTATTACGATAACAACTGGCAGCTGACCAACTTCCGTTCAAGAATTTATACATCCACAGCGCCTGACACAACCGTGTACCGCGACTCCCTAATTTATAATTCATCCAGTTCCTACATTGGCTACATAGGTAGCCTTGTAAGAAAGGCGCCTTACACACCATCCCAATCCGGCACGATTAATTTTCCGTACGCTACATACGGAAGTGATATAGGCTTAGGCGGGGGCAACGTTACATACCTGGGATACAATTACGGATTTGGGAACTGCCTTTGCCCTAATAACTCGGGCAATTCCTGCAGCGGATGTACCGTTTCGTCCGGCAATAATTCTAACAGTAGCTTCATTGTTAAACCTTTACAAGTAGGTGCCCTGTTGAGTCAACTCCAAATCGAAGATGTAAAGGTTCATAACAACTCAAGTTGCCAAAACGCTGGGGGCGGAGGCACAAATTATGACACTTACTATTTCCATCCGCTAATGTTGATGCGCAGCCTGTTTAGTCATGGGGATGCGCTATTGAACATCTACTCTATCGACTGGTGGCAGCCTGGGCCACAAATCAGCAGTCCATTAAATAACAACGAAACTGTCACTTTCAATTTTAATTATGGACAGTAAGAAATTTTCACTAAGCGTTTTGCTAATAACCACCGCTTTTTATACGCAGGCACAATTCCGTCTGCCACAATTTGATGTGGAGGCTAAAGGTGCTTTTTCAGTTTGGAAGCTAAACGGAGATAACAAGCAACACAATAGCATTGACATCATTCAGTTTATTTCTTGGCAAGGTGGGGCGCACATCCAATTGAACCAACGAATTGCAATAGGCGGATTTTATAGCCGAAGTTTTTCCGGTAAGGTGGCCTATAAAAGTGGCGAAAAGAGCGATGCTCAAGTTCTGATCACAGGTATTGACCTGCGTTTATCAGGCGGACGGTCGGCAAGGGTTCGTCCCTACCTCAGTGTAAATTACAGCAAAGTGGAATTTTTACAATCGCTCAGTGGAATCAATTTGGCCAATCGGACAAATGCCGTAGGCGCAACATTGGGATTGATGAGAAAACTCGGGAACAATTTGTATTGGAACATTTTGGAAGTGAGTTTTAAGAAGTTAAATCATCCAGTCTTCTGGCTTGATGTTGATTTTGTTTTGGAAGCCAAAACTGGCTTTACGTACAACCTCCGAATTAAAAACAAATAATTATGCGACTGCTTATGGTAACAGCCATCTTGTTGCCGATGCTGCAAACGAGGGCACAATCTCTTTTAAAAATAAGCACACGGGTCAAATTCCCGTCTGCCATTGTTTACTCGCCAGATGGCAAATACCTGATCGTAGCCAGTGGCCACGAAGTACAATTTTTCAGCCCGGGCACCGAAACGAAAGTGGCAGAGTTTTCCAGTGGTCATTCACGAGATATTCTATCGCTTTCCTGCAGTCCCGATAATCAACTCCTGGCAACCACAAGTGCGGACCGCACTATAAAATTATGGAAACTTCCTGGTGGCCAACTAACTGGCACACTCACGGGACATGCAGGTGCTGTGATGGCCTCTCGCTTTTTGGACAATTCAAAACTCGTGTCGGCATCAGAAGACATGACTGTAAAACTTTGGGACCTGCAAACTCAAAAAGAAATCTATAGCAAGATGGATCACATCAAGCCCATTCGAGCATTGGATGTAAGCCCAGATGGGAAATGGATTGCCTCGGGTGGTGGCGACAAGGAAGTTATTGTGCGCGATGCAGCGAGCGGTGAAATCGTGAAGCGGTTGAAAAAGCACGAAAACTGGATCCGTTGTTTGGCATTTTCACCCGATGGAAAAATGCTGGCCAGTGCAAGCGATGATAAAAAGATTTTTCTGTGGGATATCGAATCGGGCACTGTGATAAAAGAATTTCCACAACATGGCTGGACCTATGACCTCAAATTTAGCGGAGATGCAAAATACCTGGTAGCCGCTTTGGAGAAATATGCCATCGAATTTTACGACATACAAACCGGGCTTACTTCTCTCAAACTCAATGACTTTAAAAATCAAGTGCGAGGTATTGCCATCAGCCCAAGTGGTAAAGAGATTTGCTCTATCGAAGAAATTGAACAAGTAATTAAATATTGGAACATCGAGTCACTAAACATCTCTCCCGTGTTCCGCTTCAAGGACAAAAAAGATGCGAATCCTCCTCAAATATTAGTTTCCAATCCTCCCAATATTACTGACAACAAAGTCCGCTACTCCAAAGACTTGATTGACATCACCGGCTCCGTTATTGATGAGTCAGGCGTGCGGAAGCTTAGGGTCAATGGCATTGAAACACCACTTCGCTCAAACGGAAATTTTGTGATCAAGCTTCCCTTGAGCATGGGCGATAATTTTGTGAACATTGAAGCAACTGACGTAAACGACAACATCGCGTTGAAAAAATTTATTGTTTCGAGGCAAGACCTTACTGGGAATGCCGACTATGATCCCTCCAAAGCAAAGAATTATTTGCTGGTGGTGGGCATCAATAATTATGAGTATTGGCCGCATCTCAACAACGCAGTAAAAGATGCCAACGATATTGCGGGCACACTTATGGGTATGTACAATTTTGATTTTGCTAATGTAACCGTACTTCGCGATGAGCAGGCTACAAGAAATTTGATTTACAAAACATTGCGCAACTACATCCAACAAATATCCCCTGCCGACAACCTTGTAATTTATTTTTCCGGACACGGCCATTTTGACGAGCTTCTCAACGAAGGATATTGGGTACCTTATGAAGCCCACATTGACGCAGAAGGAGAATACTTGTCCAACTCTTCTATTTTGAAAATAATTGAAAATATCAATTCGCAACATACCTTTTTAGTGGCCGATGCCTGTTTCTCAGGTTCATTGTTTGGCGAACAGAAAAGGGGCTATGCAGAAAACGTGGAGAAATACAAATCCAGGTGGGGCTTGGCCTCCGGTCGCCTTGAAGCGGTTTCGGACGGAGCAGTGGGCACGAACAGTCCGTTCGCTTTAGAACTGCTGAAGTATCTAAGAGAAAATAAAAAGGAAAAACTCGCTATCTCAGAAATCATTCAAGCAGTAAAACTCGCAGTGGCTGAGCATTCCGACCAGACACCGATTGGAAACCCACTTAAAGTAACCGGGGATGAGGGTGGCGAGTTTGTATTGTACAGGAAAAAATGATTTTCACTTAATCAAGGTATTGATTCATTAACTGGAACCTTAACTTTTACCGCTTCCCTTCTGTCTTCAATATTTAGAAATTTGAAAACATCAAAAGCCAACAAACTGCACGTAGGTTTTTGGAAGAAAGGGTTTTATATGATTGCAATTGAATGGGGAACAACTCACTGTCTCATGCAAAAAGGAAATGTCGTACATAAAACCACTGACGACCATCAGCGCGTGATATCGGCTGATCAACATCAGGGCAGACGAAGTTTTATTAAAACCGTCTCGGCCCTGACCCTCGGAGCTTTCGCTACCCCCATGGTGGCGTATGCTACTGATCATTCACTTCATCACCGGGAAATATTTCAAAGTAGCGCTGTAAGAAATGGAAGGGCCATGGTCGCCACGATTTTACACACCTCGGATATTCACGCCCAGGTGTTCACGCATGATGAGTTTTTTGTGGAGGGTGGTCAGGCAATCTATAAGAAGCGAGGTGGGTTTGCGGTACTGAAAACCATGTTGAACCAGCTTCGTTCTGAAAACCCCGGCAACACCCTTTTGATCGACGGCGGAGATTGCTTTCAAGGCAGCGGATTGGCTGCGCTCAGTCAGGGAAAAGCAATTGTGCCACTCATCAATGATATCGGCTACGACTTGATGATTCCGGGGAATTGGGAAGTTGCGTATAAAAAGGAAATGATGCTGAAGGATTTGGCGGAATATCGGGCGATAAAAATATGCGCCAACATGTTTCACCAAACAGAAGACGCCACAAACGGAAGCCTAATTTTCCCACCCTTCTGGACTACCATTATAAGCGGAATAAAATTAGGATTCATCGGGTACACCGATCCAAATGTCCCAAAACGACAACCGCCTGCCTTTAGCAAGGGTATAGAATACAGCAACCCTGTCGATAGCGTAGCGCAATACATCACACTATTAAAAGAGAAGGAGCAATGCGACATGATTTTTTTGGTTACCCATCTGGGATTGGCCCAGCAGGTGGATCTATCCAACAAACCACAAGTACAAGGTCTTGACTATATATTAGGTGGTGATACCCATGAACGACTTCGCAAGCCGATAACGGGAAAATATGCCCAGGTGACCGAGCCAGGGGCCTTTGCATCCTTCGTAGCAAGGTTGGACCTGGTGATAGAAAATGGCATCGTAAAAGACAGAAACTATGAATTGCTTGAGGTTGACCCTGAATTGTACAAGGCCGATGCTCAAATGACCGCCCTCATCAAGAAGGAAAGAGCACCCTACCGCAAAGAACTTGACAAAGTAATCGGCAAATCCAGAGTTCCCTTGGTGCGATATTATGTATTAGAGACGTCCATGGATAACCTCATCACCGATGCCATGATGTGGAAATTTAAGCCTGATGTTGCATTGAGCAATGGATTCCGATTCTGTCCACCGCTGGTGCCAGAACAAACCACGCGGGAAGCAGTCATTACAATGGATTATTTATGGAGCATGATACCCATCAACGCTGAAATTAAGTCCGGGCATGTGCTCGGCAAGCAGATGTGGGACTGGCTTGAAACGGAACTACAACACGTGTTTGCCAAAAACACGGCCGACCGATTGGGGGGCTGGGTAGTTCGCATGAAAGGAATGCAAATTAATTTTACCATGAACAACGATGTGGGGCATCGTCTCAACTGGATAAAAATCAACAATGAACCCATTGACCTGGGCCGATTGTACACCGTGCTCACCTGTGAGCGGGAAGGGGATCCGGATGATACTCTTTGCAGGCTGGGAAGCGTAAAGGAGCCCACACTTCATAACGCCACAATGCACGAAACGCTGATTGAATACTTAAAGGTGAATTCACCGGTATCGCCTCGTGTGGAAGGAAGGGTTACAGCAACCGATGCGCCCTCTACGCTATTGTCACAATTGGAAGGATATGGATACGCATTCTTTTGAAAACCTGTTTTAGAAAATTGAATACACCAGGCGTCAAGACACCTCTAAGGTGTCAAGACGCTTTGACGCCGATTTTCGTAACTTTCTGAAGAAAAAAATCATCGTTTCTCTCCTCAAAAAGAAATCCTTTATTATTGCCTGGTTATCAATGTGACTGAAGCTTCCAACAAATCCTATGAATTACAAACTCTTCGGCCAATCCGGCCTCCGCGTTTCAGAACTTTGTCTAGGTACCATGGGTTTTGGCACCGAACGAACCTGGGGTGTTGATAAAGAACAGAGCAAAAAAATATTCGATGCCTTTGCTTCCGCGGATGGCAATTTTCTCGATACCGCCAATCACTACACCGACGGAACATCAGAAAAATTCCTCGGGGACTTCATCGCCTCCGACCGCGATCATTTTGTACTGGCTACAAAATATTCGCTTCGCGACCGCCATGGTGATCTGAACTTTTCCGGCAATCACCGTAAAAACATGATGCGCAGCGTACGCGAAAGCCTGAAGCGCCTGAACACCGAATTCATTGATCTGCTTTGGGTCCATATCTGGGACGGTTGGACCCCTACCGAAGAAATCATGCGCGGACTTGATGACCTCGTCAGCCGGGGACTCGTGCACTACATCGGAATCAGTGATACGCCGGCATGGGTAGTCAGTCAGGCTAACACCATCTCGCAGTTTCGCGGGTGGTCGCAGTTTGTCGGTTTGCAGATTGAATACAGTCTTCTTCAGCGCACCGTCGAACCGGAATTATTTCCGGTAGCCAAAGCTTTTGGCATGACGATCACTCCCTGGGCCCCCATGGCCGGCGGGGCTTTATCTGGAAAATATCTAAGAGGAGAACGGGGCAGGATTCAGGACAGCAGCGAACGCCTTGGGGACCGCGCAACAACGATTACGAAAAAAGTAGTTGAGGTTGCAGAAAGATTAGGTGTCACCGCCTCACAAGTGGCCATCAACTGGACACGCCAACACAAAAATCAATCGGTCATTCCCATCGTGGGCGCTACAAAGGTTTCACAAGTTGAAGATGTGCTGGGCTGTCTGAAATTTGAATTGTCTAAAGAGGTCATGGACGAACTCCATGAGGTTTCAAAAATCCCATTACCGTTCCCACAGAAGTTTTTCAATGAAGCGGGGGTTTTGGATGTGTTGTATGGACAAGCGAAAGGGAAGGTGGTGATTGATAATTAATTAATTCGGCAATGGGATTGTTGTATTGTTTGCGATTAAAATCTAATACGGGGACGGACTTACGGAAGTCCAACCCCCATCAATAATCAAAGTCTGCCCTGTTATATGACGGGCATGTGGCGAAACTAAAAACACGGCTGCATGGGCAATATCGATGGTTGAAGCGGGTCGGCCCATGGGTGTAATGGTGGACCAGACTTTCTCATATTCAGGATCACTTCCGGTTCGTTCGGTCAATGTTGCTCCGGGTGCAATGGTGTTGATATTGATTTTGAAAGGTGACAAATCAATGACCAGGCTCTTGGCAAGCATTTCCAGTGCGGCTTTGCTCATGCCATAAGCTGCCAGATTTTTATGCGCCTGATGGCCTGTGACGGAAGACATAAAAAGAAGACTTCCACCTGTACCCTGATTTTTCATTTGTTGTGCTGCCAATTGCGCGAGAAAAAAACTTCCACCCAGATTGACTTGAATTACCCGGTTAAAATCTTCCGGCTGATAATCAAAAAAATCACCAAACAAAGTAATGCCGGCATTGGCGATGGCCACGTCAATCTTGCCAAAGTGCCTGATGGTTTCATCTACCATGGTTCGGATAAAGGAAGTATCTGAAGCATCTCCCGCAAACGGAATGCAAATTCCTTTTTCCCGATGAATGCTCTCCGCGGCCTCAACCGCCAAGGATACTTCAATGTCATTGAGCACCACGCTCGCACCCGCCATTGCCAACTGCCTGCAAATCTCCAACCCAATCCCCTGCCCCGCCCCCGTTACAATCGCGACTTGATTTTCTAAAAGTCTGTTTGACATAAATAAGTGATCTGGAATTTAGAGTTTAAGTTATTGATTCCGCGTTATTATATTGGAGTGAGCTTAACCAAGTACCACTTATCTAATCATTACCGAATTATCGAATTATCAATTGCTAATTAATGACTGTCCCGTGTCACCTCGCTCCCCGATCCCCCAATCAGAAAATCAAGATCAACACCCGAGTTTGCTTGTCCCACATGTTTTTGATAAAGGCTAACATATCCCCTATCATATTTTTTGTGAATTGGTTTCCAGTTTTCTTTCCGGCGTTTGAGCTCCGCATCGGACACTTCCAATTTCAAAGACCGGTTTGCTACATCGAGTGATATGATATCTCCCGTTTGAACTACGGCAAAGTTGCCACCGATGGCTGCTTCCGGTGATGCATGCAGGATCACGGTGCCGAATCCCGTACCACTCATGCGTCCATCGGAAATTCTCACCATGTCATGTATACCCTTAGCCAATATCTTTTTGGGCAAGGCCATGTTGCCGACTTCCGGCATACCCGGATATCCAATCGGTCCTACATTTTTTAATACGAGCACGCTGGTTTCATCCACTTCCAGCTCGGGCTTGTCAATTCTGTTTTTATAATCTTCGATATCTTCAAACACAACCGCTTTGCCTGTATGTTTGAGAAGGTGCGGACTGGCTGCTGAAGGTTTCATGACCGCGCCGTTCTCGCAAAGATTTCCGGTGAGGATGGCAGCCCCCGAAAGTTGATTAAACGGTTGGGCCACGGTGGCGATGACATCGCGGTTGTAGCATTCGGCGCGGTTGTAATTTTCTGCTACCGTTCTTCCATTCGCCGTAATGCAATCGCGACGGAGAAATTGATCGAGTTCTTTTTGAAGGGCAGGAAGGCCTCCGGCATAGTAGAGATCTTCCATAAAATGTTTACCCGCAGGCTGTATGTTGCCCAGCAACGGTACGTTTGCGGAAAGCGTATCAAAATCATTCAGTTCTAATGGCACCCCGATCCGGCCTGCGATCGCCAGCAAATGCAGAATAAAGTTGGTGGAACCGCCAATCGCAGAATTGACGATGATCGCATTTTCAAATGCCTTGCGCGTGAGGATATCGGACAACCGAAGATTTTCATTTACCATTTCCACAATTCTGCTTCCCGACATCTGTGCCAAAACCTTTCGCCTCGAATCAGCCGCAGGAATAGCGGCATTTTGCGGGAGGGACAATCCAAGGGATTCCACCATGGCTGCCATCGTAGAGGCCGTGCCCATCACGGCACAATGACCGCGGCTCCGGCACATGCAAGCTTCGGCTACGGTCAGTTCCTCTTGCGACATCTCACCAGAGCGCACGGCATCATTAAATCGCCACACATCGCTGGTGCCGATATCGCGGCCCTGATATTTCCCAGCCAGCATCGGTCCGCCCGAAACGACGATCGTAGGAATATTTACGCTGCATGCGCCCATCACAAGCGAAGGCGTAGTTTTGTCACAGCCGCAAAGAAGCACCACGCCGTCGATGGGATTGGCGCGAATGGATTCTTCTACGTCCATACTCACCAGATTACGGTAGAGCATGGCGGTTGGCTTGATTAGCGTCTCACCCAATGACATCACCGGGAACTCCACTGGAAATCCACCCGCCTCCGACACGCCTCGTTTTACCGATTCTGCCAGTTCGCGAAAGTGAGCATTGCACGGAGTAAGTTCAGACCACGTATTACAAATTCCGATAACGGGTTTACCCTCAAATTCATGCTGCGGAATCCCCTGGTTTTTCATCCAGGCGCGGTAGATAAAGCCGTCTTTTCCTGTTTTGCCAAACCAATTCTGACTACGGAGTTTCTGCGCCATGTAAGTCGTCGTTTTCTTCTCTAAAATATCACAATTTCTGATGATTTCCTGTTCAGGCAAACAATGTATCAACAATAATAGTTATTACATTTACAAACCATGAAAAAAGCAGTCGCCCTTATTCTCTTCTTCTGCGGCCATCCAGGCTCAGGATGATTCCTTACGAATGATCTTTGACCACCAAAGCGAACCCCAACCTTTACAAGAAATTCAGGCATGAGAGAATAAGCTAAATGATTTTGAAACACGCCTGAACTATGTGCAGGAGTTTAACAAACAAGCTTTGACCACTACCAAAAAATAATTATGTCCATCGAAACCGACATCAAACAGGATAAATTCTCAAACGAATTTGATAAAGCGACCGTCAATATTCTGTTTACAGGCGGCTGGCTCTATAATATAAATGCCACGCGTTTGAAAAAACACGGTATCACGCCGGAGCAATTCAATGTACTGAGGATCCTCCGCGGCAGCCATCCAAAAAGTATGATGCTGGCCGAAGTGACGTCCAGGATGATTGACAAAAGCAGCAATTGCACACGGCTGGTCGAGAAGCTCCGGAAAAAAGGGCTTTTGAAAAGGGATATTTGTGAGAATAACCGCCGTCAGGTTGATATCGTCATTACTGAGAAAGGCTTGACCATCCTCAAAAAGATTGACAATGAATCCGATTCCTGGCTGGAAACCCTCAAAAACATCACCAAAAGTGAAGCCCAGGAACTGAACCGGGTTCTGGATAAACTCCGGGGATAAATATTTTAGGACAATTATTGTATAGACAACAATTGTCTGTATCTTTATTTAGCGTTGTACGTTTTAGATATCAAAAGGAAGTGATATGAAATCGATCCTACACAGAGCAGAAACCCGCGGCCACGCCAATCACGGCTGGCTTGACTCACATCATTCTTTCAGTTTCGCCAATTATTATGATCCCGAACGCGTCCACTTTGGAATGCTCAGGGTATTAAATGACGACATCGTCACTGGCGGAATGGGTTTCGGAACTCATCCCCACGACAATATGGAAATTGTATCCATCCCGCTCAGGGGTGCATTGCAACACCAAGACACCACTGGCAGAAAAGAGATCATCAAAACAAACGATGTCCAGATCATGAGCGCAGGTTCGGGCATCGCTCACTCAGAATACAATGCTTCCAAAACCGATGCGGTCAACTTTCTTCAGATCTGGATTATTCCAAAACTGAAAAACATTCCACCGCGATATGAGCAAAAGACACTGAACCCTGAAGACAGGGCCAATAAACTCCAGACCGTCGTCTCTCCTGAAAAAGAAAGTACGGGAGTTTGGATCAACCAGGACACATGGTTTGTCATGGGAAATTTGAAGCAAGGATTTAGCACCGATTACAATATCAAAAAAACCGGCAATGGCGTCTATGCCTTCATCCTGGAAGGCGACGTAACCGTCGATGGCCAAAAGCTGAACAAGAGAGATGGCATTGGAATATCCGACACCGACAAAATCTCCATCACCGCCGATGCCGATGCTGAAATCTTATTGATCGACGTCCCAATGAACTGAATTAAGAAATCTCATAATTAGAAGGGTGAGGTTATGAAACCAAGAACCGTATCGAAACGAACAGCATTATTATCCGCCCAGTGCGGAAGAGACGCCTATGCTTACTTCCGAAGCCAAAAGAGTAATTCTAAAAGTACAATAAGGTCCCATCCCCGCGATGAGCCCGGTAAATGCTGCCACATTGGAATTTAAGAAGGGTGGAAAAATATCCATTCTATGTTATGAATTCCGAAACAGAAATTCTCGAAGCGATGCGGGATTATCAAAATGGGAAGATGGGTGTGCTCATTGACTAGAATTTTTAGGATTAATATAGGATTTAAGGATTGATTTAAAGGATTACATGATAGTTTCGTATTCAATGAACAAGTCCACCGAATTCCACCACCCGATTGCAAGCCTGATCAAAAACCGCAGGAGCCTACGGGCGTATGATCCGCGGGCCCTTGAGCAGGCTACAATACACTCACTTTTCGAAGCCGTTCGTTGGGCTCCCTCCAGTTCCAATGAACAACCGTGGATGTACATTTACGCGACAAAGAGCCAACCCGAGCTCTGGCAAAAATTATTTGACTGTCTCAATGAAGGCAACAAGCTTTGGGCCAAAGACGCACCACTGCTGATTCAGAGTTTAGCGCGTAAAAACTTTGAGCGCAACGATCAACCCAACGACTATGCCCATTATGATTTGGGTGCCGCCAATTCCTTTTTGTCGCTTCAGGCTGTGGAACTTGGTTTGCAACTTCGTCAGATGGGTGGTTACAATCGGGACAGAGCAAAGGAGCTGTTGAATATTCCGGATACCTATGCACTGGGACCGATGATCGCGGTGGGCTATCCCGGTGATCCGGATAAATTGCCCAAGAATTTACGTTTGCGTGAGCTCTCTCCGCGTGAAAGGATTTTGCAAAGTGATTTTACGATGAATAAAACATTCTGATCATGATTAGCGCTACCATCGGACTCGACCATTATAAAACAGAATTAGTCACCCCGGGACATAATGCCCTGGCCGATGAAGCCGAAGACAAGGGAGGAACCAACCTCGGACCGGCGCCGGGAGAATTTCTGATGATGTCGCTGGCATCGTGTACGGCCATCACCCTGCGCATGTATGCCGACCGAAAAAAATGGCCGGTGGAAAAAATCCGGATCGAAGTTAGCAGTGAGAAACTGAACGACACGACTATTTTTCGTCGGAAGGTATATTTGGAAGGCACACTGGATGAAACGCAACGGCAGAGGATGTTGCAGATTGCCAATTCTTGTCCGGTGCATAAGACATTGACCAACCCGATTGAAATAAAAACCGAATTGTTATGAAGGACATTACCAAAAAGTACACCAACGGTGAGGTAACGATTGTTTGGAAACCCGATCTTTGCATCCATTCCGGTATTTGCTTCAATGGACTCGGTGAAGTTTTTAACCCACGAAAGCACCCATGGATTACATCGGAAGGGTCCACAACAGAAAAAATTATTGACCAGGTAAAAAAGTGTCCTTCGGGGGCATTGAGTTATTATCATTAACAACCAAACCCAGGAAAACATGAATGTAGAAGCAGAAACCATCGTGGAGACCACGCTCAACGGGCCCCTCCTGGTGTATGGCAACGTCACCATCAAAGACGCATCCGGAAATCTCACGAAGAAAAACAAAGTGACCGCCTTCTGCCGCTGCGGAGCATCCTCCAACAAACCCTTCTGCGACGGAACGCACAAGAAGAATGGGTTTGTAGGATAGTTGGGAGACCCATGCCCAAACAGTTTGGCTTTCTCTATCCGCGTCTCATCCCGTTAGGGTATATTGGCCTGGAAATAAACTTTTAGAACAAACCACTGATCAGCGCTTCATCCCGTTGGGGATGATATATTGGTAGCCCCGTGCGAAGCGCGGGGTATTTATCAGATCATAAGTTTTACCGTGCCACACCCGAACTTACTTCGAAGCCAACTCCCATTGGCACGGAAAAACCGAGCGTCAACTGAAGCGCTTGCCCATCTTTTGTGAAACAATAATAAATTACAACGTCGAAAATTGATTTAAAACAATTTAAAACATAACTCTGATAAGCGTGCCATCCCGTTTAGGGATGATATGTTGGTAACCCCGCGTCTCGCGGGGAATGACCGTGACATGAGCTCACCGTGCCACACCCAAACTTACCTCGAAGCCAACTCCCAATTGGCACGGAAAAACCGAGCGTCAACTGAAGCGCTTGCCAATCTTTTGTGAAACAATAATAAATTACAACGTCTAAAATTGATTTAAAACATAACTCTGATAAGCGTGCCATCCCGTTAGGGATGATATATTGGTAACCCCGCGTCTCGCGGGGAATGACCGCGACATGAGCTCACCGTGCCACACCCAAACTTACTTCGAAGCCAACCCCCAATTGGCACGGAAAAACCGAGCCTTGATCTATGGGGTTAACAATCTCTTGTTAAACAAAATAAATAACACAGTCGAAAATTGGCTTGGATCATCACCGGATTTAATCCGATGGAAAAGCGACCTATCCTGTGATCGCAAACAAAAAATAAATCGCCGTACAAAAACTTCCTGGTCCCGAAAACCCTTCCGGCATGCATTTTGGGGAATTGTTTCCCTTGCACCGGTAGGGTTCCTTAAAGAATCCACCTTCCGGATGAGGCTGCAGGTGAAGCCGGTTGATCCAATATTCAGCAGGTCGCAGGGGCATTTTTTCCCAATAATTTAACCAGGAATTTGATTAAAAGCCGGAAACCTGTTTACATTTGCGATCCCTTTTGGGTTTTGTACCCGGACAAGTTGGGGCAGGCCCGAGGAGTTGGTAAGCACAAAGGAATGGATTGGTATTTGAACAACAAATTGTGGGGGTCTTAGCTCAGCTGGTTCAGAGCACTACCTCGACAAGGTAGGGGTCGAGGGTTCGAACCCCTCAGATCCCACAAGGAATTGACTTCGTAGCTCAGTTGGTAGAGCAGCTGACTCTTAATCAGCGGGTCGAGAGTTCGAATCTCTCCGAGGTCACTTGATAATCAAAGAGTTACATTCGTAACTCTTTTTTATTTTCCTGATTAAAAAACATTTCCGAAACGAATCCTGAGGGATATACTTTTTGCGGCCCGTGAAGGATGCGAAACCAATAGGTATCCTTTTTTGAATATTCCCCGTTCCATTTTTACTAACTTGACCTAAACAGTAACACGAATATTATTCACATCGACTCTGCTATTGAGCTACTGCGGAAGTTAACTGGAAAGCAAACTTGACAAATAGCAATGTGTTAGAAAACCCAACGTTAGAGTCGCTCAAATTCGCTTGTTCAACCTGAGAATTAAAACAATAGACGCTTGATGATCAGTGCCTCGCAATTTTATTTTGTATTTGGTCTTTCATTGATCATAACGATAGGAATGACTGGATGTGAAAACATAACTAGGAAATACTCCTACCCCCAGTCGCCAACATTTTCCCGACCCAATGGAGAACCGAATGATACCCTAACATTTTTCTTCCCTGCTTCACTCAGATACAGTGACAGTATCATCCTGACTAATCTTGATACGTTTCGATTAAATTGGTATTCAAGTCAACTATTCCCCTCTAAAGAAAAAATTCTGTTTAACTATTATCTCGGTCAGGACACATATCGGTTTACTTGGCTGTGGTCTTTTGCTAATCCTGTTTTCATTACTTTGAATCGGAAAGACGAAAGGGTCTGGTTAACGGCAAAGAAACTTGATCGAACTCCAACCTTCATGACCACACACGTTCTCTCTTTCATAGCCCCAAAAGTAGGCAGCAAAAAGAGATTAGGTAAGCGGTCTAAAGAAGTGAAAACGCCTTATCCTCAGGTGATCCCTCCAAAAAGAAATGCAGATATTGAAACCCTCATAACAAAAGAACTATCAATGCTTGAATGGAAGACTTTCGAAAAGAAGCTTAAGTCAGCAAATTTTTGGCAAACAAGTCCAACTCCTTCCCTCCAGAACCACCAGGGGTCGATGGCTCAGAATGGATAATTGAGGCTCACCTCAAAGATGCTTATTGGCTGGTAGACAGATGGTCACCCAGAAGCAGTTTCAGAAGATGCGGGGAGTACCTTATCTTATTAAGCGGAATTGATGGGACTAATAAAGAACAAACCGTTGAAACGCACATGTCCCCGAAGGGAACTTATAAATTAGAGATGCAAGTTGGCAATCGATACGAACAAAAAGAGAAAATCAATTTGATGATGAAACTGATGGATTCCAAAAAGAATGAGCTTGATTACAGGATGACAGGAGCATTCGGCGATATGAAGTGGGCTGTTGCCTGGTGTGGCAATGAAACTATTGCTTTGTTGGGTCAAACCATTGGAACATATGCCTGGAGAATAAACAATGATGGTTTGTTGGTTGAAATAGAACCAAGTGAGGAGATGATCGAGTTAGCGAACAAAGCATTCAGATTGAAGTATGGCCAGCGTCCCATCTAGTTGGAATTTTTCAAATCAATCAATTCCAGGTAAAGAATTATTCACGATTCTCTTTTATTCTCTTTTGATCAATATCAAATCTCTTCAAGTCACTTACCTCTTAGACAGAGATTGAAAGAAATTTTGTAATTTGTGGTAAACTTTCATGTCAACAATTGAATTGAGAAGCGGCTAATTGAAACAATTAGCAAAACTGAAGATGAAAAATTGCTGGAGGAAGCATATCGGCTTCTTGAAATGCAATCAGATGACTTTGAAATCCACAAGCTCAATGAAGATCAAAAATTTGCAATAAATCAAGCTCGTAAGCAAATTGAAAACGGCAACTTCCTGACCTATGAAGAGGCAACCACGGACAAATGGCTAAACAAATAATCTGGGCGTTAAGAGCTCAGGACGACAGAAAACAAATCCTTAGCTATTGGACTCTCCGTAATAAATCATCGATTTGCAGCAAGAAACTGAACCGACTGTTCGCTGATAAGCTAATCATCGAACATCCAAACATCGGTAAACCAACGGATACCACTAATGTAAGAGTCAAGATCATCCGGAACTAATTAATGATTTATGAAGAAATTGACACCAGGGTTACAATTCTAACCATTTGGGCTAGTCAACAATATCCAGACAAACGGATTCTGCTTTGACAAACAAGAATGAAATTAATATCGTGGAACTGCCAAGGAGCCTTTAGAAAAAAAGCCGATATAATCCTGAAACATCAACCAGATATTTTGGTTATTCAAGAATGCGAGCACCCCGACAAATTGTTATTCAGCCCAACGACGGTCAGACCAAAGGATTTCCTATGGTTTGGGGAAAACAATCACAAGGGACTGGGCGTGTTTTCTTACGGTGACTATAAATTCCAACTTATTAATAGCCATAGCTCAGACATAAAAACTGTTTTACCAATTTCAGTCACTGGCGCGCAGTTCCATTTCACACTTTTTGCAGTCTGGGCTAACAATCGCCATGACAAAAACAATCAATATATAGAGCAAGTCTGGAAGGCGATAAGTTATTATAGCCAAATTCTAAGGAATGGACACATCATAATCACGGGTGACTTTAACAGTAATAAAATTTGGGATAAGAAACATCGAGCGGGAAATCATTCAGCCGTAGTCGATACATTGGCCAAAATGAATATTCATAGTGCTTATCATAAACATTTTGAGCAAGAACAAGGCAAAGAAAAGCATCCAACCTTTTTTCTGCAACGGAATAAAAACAAACCTTATCACATTGACTATTGCTTTGCCTCTACGGACATTTTTGACAAAGTCTTAAATGTTGAAGTAGGAACCTATGACAATTGGATCCCATATAGTGATCATTCACCCTTAACAATAGAATTTGACTTTTAACGTGAGGAACAGAACGCCCTCAACAAAAATGTCAATACAGTTGAGTGAACTGTAAGCTTTCCTGAAAATAAGACATATCCGGATTAGACTTTTCAAATCCCAGAAGACTCACGGATAACTGGCAGAATCAATCCAAAAAAAAACCGCGTCAAAGCAGTTTCCCACTTTGACGCAGCCCTCGTTTTGATTTCTATTTTCTAAGCAGCACCCAACTTAAATACGATGGGTAAATTATATTTAACGCGCACGGGTTTTCCCATTTGCTTGCCGGGAGTCCAGGAGGGCATGTTGTCGATCACACGGATGGCTTCATCTTTAAAACTCTGATCCGCATCCGCGTCGGTTTCGTCGGTAATCATAGCAGCACGGGCTTTCCCGTCCTTGCCTACGACGAATTCAACATAGACCGTTCCCTCCCATCCTTTGGACTCTGCTTTAGCAGGATATTTCAGGTTGGTATTGAAATACTTCATCATGGCGTCTTCGCCCCCGGGAAATGTCGGCGCTACTTCGGCTTTGTTGTAGATCAGTTCACCGGCTTCATCCTTGTAAAAAGCTTCCGCTGCAGCTCGCCTTTCCGCCGCGATTTTTAAACGCTCCTGCTGTGCGGCCTTGCGTTTTTCCATGGCCGCCTGTTTTTCCTGTTCCGCCTTTTCCTGTGACGTAGGCTCCGCGTTGATAGAAGCATCACTGGCAGCTTCCTTCGGCTTTGATCCGCATGCCTGCACCAATGCGAGTGCAAACGCGAAAATGAAAATGTTAAAAATGGTCTTCATGATTATAATGGTTTAAGTTTTTGGTGGTATAAATAAGAATACCCTGGCCAACAGCATTGTAAAGTATGTGCCAGCTTCAACCCTCCTGAATTGGTCCTTTGTCGTCTTCAGGTCAAAAAAAGGCCTTTTTGCCGGGTATATTTTTCCACAATAAATCCTAAAGAAATTGGAACCAGGGAGAATCGGTACGCTCTTCGTCCTTCTTGCCTCCTTTGCTCTTCCCAACCGCGCCTACGCGCAGCGCTTCGGCGGGCAAGCAGAATTAAACTCAACCCTTATCTGTCGAGCGCTTCGTTCAGATAGTAGAATAAATGCCGGCAAGTGCAGAATAACCTGATTCTTTTATAATCCTGGCGCGGAATTCGAGTCTAACAGGCGTAACAAACAAAAATGTTTATGAAAAAGAATGTAATGTTATTGGCGCTGATGATGATCAGAACGATCATCTTTGCGCAGCACGCCCATGGTGATCTCAAGGCCGCGTCCACCAGACGGGCAGATTTTATGAAAAAAGCGCTCACGCTCAACGATGACCAATATGCGCGGGTGAAAACGATTAATGAGACCTTTGCTGAAAGTCATGCAAAACTCCGAACCGATACCGCACAAAGTGTAGGCACCCTCCACAACCGGATGAGGCAATTAAAAACAGACCAGGATGCCCAACTCAAAGGTGTCCTGACGGCGGACCAATGGACAAAATATACTGCCTTAAAAACCAAACGGGCAGAAGGCTGGAAGAAACACCGGCACGGAAAAACGGATAAGGGATAATTCCTGGTTAGTTGATTACAAAACCTGTATTCCGGAAGGGGTGCAGGTTTTGTGGTTTAATGAATAATACTCAGTCCGGAATTTGCAGATACTATCGAAAGTTGAATGCACATTCAAACTCCTCAACCAGTTCACCCTTTGTGATTTTGATGGTGTAGGTGCCAGCTTCCCAGTGAAAGAAATCCAGTATCGTTTTCCGTTTTGTGATTTTCTCGGTGTAGATGGTCTCGCCGGCTTTATTCAGAACCTCCACCGTGGCGCCCAAAAATTGTTTCGAAACTTTAAAGTAGAATACCTCCCGCTTCACCGACAAAACTGAAACATGGCCCGCCTCCGGCTTTTTATGCCTGGACAAGGCCGGCGAAGAGTAAAATAAAATAAGAATAGCAGTCAGGCATATTAGTTTCATGTCTCCTCTTTTTTTACAAAAATAAGCAAGCCGGGACCACGGGAACGGTGTGCAATTCAGTTATCCTTTCGGATGTAATATTTTGGACCGGGTTGATGATCTGTTATCCTCTGGAATAGACTGTGGAGAATAGGTTCATTTTACTGGTTTTGAAAGTTTTGAATTAGATTTCCAATACTCTCCTTTTACCCGTTTTGCCAATCGATGCAGGCAGTTGCCTTTCAATCTCCATCCTCAGCCCTTTCAACAAACTGGCCCGGTGAAAATTCTTGTTCACCACCAAACTGATCTCGCGTACCGGCTTGGGGTGGGCAAACTCGCGGATTTTCTCTTTTTGTTTTTTGCTCAGATCCAGCGTGGCCAGAAAAGGCAGGATCGTAATGCCGTCATGGTGATCCACCAGGTTCTTGAGGGTTTCAAGGCTTCCTGCCTCATAGTGCAACCGGTCGCTTTGAGAATCTTTTTTCTTCAACTCGCACAGATCAAACACCTGGTTGCGCAGGCAATGCCCTTCTTCCAACAGCCAGAGTTTGCTGAGGTCAATGTCTTTGGGCAGCAAATATTTCTTTTTTGAAAATTTCTCTTCAGCACCGGTGTAGGCAAAAAATTCTTCGTAAAAGACTGGATGCTCTTCCAGTTTGGGATCATTGAGCGGCGTGGCCAACAGTCCGATGTCGATGTCTCCGTTTTTCAACGCCAGAATAATGTCGTTTGTGACGAGTTCGCGGATGGTAGTCTTCAGCAACGGATGCTTCTCTACAAACGATTTGAGAAACAGCGGCAGCAGGTAAGGTGCCAGCGTGGGAATCACCGCCAGTTTGAATTCACCGGAAACTTCGTTCTTCAATTTCTGGGTAAATTCTTTCAAGAGTCCCACATCAGCCAGGATCTGCCGGGCCCGCGAAATAATCTCCTCCCCTTCCGGTGTGGGCACCACGGGCTGCTTGCTGCGATCAAAGATGCGTATTCCCAGCTCTTCCTCCAGTTTCTGGATCATCATGCTCAGCGTGGGCTGTGTGACAAACGTCTTTTCGGCAGCCTTTGCAAAGTGACGGTGCGTGTCCACCGCGATAATATAGTCAAGTTGTTGCAGGTTCATAGATTACATCTATGCAAATATAGATATTATCAGTTTGGTTTATCAAATGGATTACCCCACCTTGGAAGAACTCGCGACAAGCGCAAGAAAACACCTATTTATATGGACAAAGAAAAAAAGAACAAACTCACCACCGCCTCAGGAAGGCCTTATGTGGAGAACGAAAACACCCAAAGCGTTGGCCCACGCGGTCCGCTGTTGCTGCAGGATTACATCTTGCATGAAAAGATGGCGCATTTCAACCGCGAGCGGATCCCCGAACGGGTTGTGCACGCCAAGGGAAGTGGCGCATTTGGCACCTTTACCGTCACACAGGATGTATCGAAATACACCAAAGCGAAACTCTTCAACAAGATTGGAAAACAAACCCGAATACTCTTTCGCTTCTCTACCGTGGGTGGTGAAAAAGGAAGCGCTGATACCGAACGCGATCCACGTGGCTTTGCCATGAAATTCTATACTGAAGACGGTAACTGGGACCTGGTCGGCAACAACACGCCCGTATTCTTTCTCAAAGACCCAAAGAAATTTGGCGACTTTATCCATACTCAAAAACGTGATCCGCATTCAAATTTAAAAAGCCCTACCATGATGTGGGACTACTGGAGCCTGAATCCGGAAAGCCTTCATCAGGTTTTGATTTTGATGAGCGACCGCGGAACACCCGTTGGCTATCGTCACATGAATGGCTATGGCAGTCATTCCTTTTCGCTCATCAACGCGAAGAATGAACGCGTGTGGGTGAAATTTCATCTCAAGACTGCGCAGGGTATTAAAAACTTTCTCAACAAAGAAGCAAGCGACATGCGTGGCATTGACCCTGACTTCTCTCAACGGGATTTATTTGAATCCATTCAAAATGGCGACTTCCCCAAGTGGAATGTAAAAATCCAGGTGATGAGCGATGCGCAGGCCAAAAACTTCCGTTGGAACCCTTTTGATCTCACCAAAATCTGGCCGCATAAAGAATTTCCGTTGATCGATGTTGGCGTTGCTGAGTTGAATGAAAACCCAAAAAATTATTTTGCGGAAATTGAACAATCTGCCTTCGCTCCGGCACATGTCGTCGATGGCATAAGCTATTCTCCTGACAAGATGCTTCAGGGTCGCCTGCTGTCTTATCCTGATGCCCACCGCCACCGCCTGGGAGCCAACTATGAGCAAATTCCTGTTAACAAATGTCCTTACCTGGTAAACAATTACCAACGCGACGGACAAATGCGTGTCGATGGAAATGGAGAAAGTGCACCCAACTATTGGCCCAACAGCTTTGATGGAATTTATGCAGATCCTGCCTATAAAGAACCTGCCATGGAATTGGAAAACACACTGGCGGACTGGTATGATCGAAACGGTGCGAATGACAACGATCATTACACACAACCCGGAAACCTTTTTCGCGAAGTAATGACCGCAGAACAGAAAGCCAATACGATTAGTACGATTGTAGGCGCCATGAGCGGAATCAGCGGACCAAAAAAATCAGAAATCGTCAACCGCCAATTATGCCATTGGTTCCGGGCCGATCCAGCCCTTGGAACGGGAATCGCGAAAGGATTGGGCGTAAACACCGATGCGATCATGCAGGAAATGAAAAAAGAGCCAACTGCTGTTTGATGTATCCACTATAATGAGACGGGAGTGGAGGAATCCACTCCCTTTTTTTTGACCGCTTACTTGCCTGCCCGGTAGGCAGGTTAAAATGATTAAACAGATCACAAGGATTGACCCGCCGGAGTCGTTGATTGACAACCTCGACAGAACGGGTCGGTCTATTTCGAGGTCCAAATAGTAAGTCCCATTCGTCCCAATTTTCAATTCTGGCGTGCTTCGATCATACGGTACATTGGTAGTTGCTCCTACCTCAGCAAAAACGGTATTACTAGGTTTGTCCCGAACTTGCAATTCGATCGTAGCTTTCGAAAAAAGTGTATATTCAATGGAGGTGACTTGCTTCTTTGAACTGCATGAAAGAAGAACCGACAGGATACTTAAAAGTAAACAAGGTAGGCGCAGATTAACGCAGAATTGATTAGCGAAAATTCTATTTACCAAATTATTCTTCTGTAATCCATTCATCAGAATTAATCTCCGGTCCAAGGGGTCAATCAGTGCCATCAGCGGTCATCATCGCCAAGAAGACGCCATTCGTCCAGCCAAAACCATCCTGGTTGGGATACTCTCCTCCGCTGGCTTCTCCATCTTCATTCCAGACATCATACTTCTCAGTCATCTTCCCGGTTTTTTTATACACTTTCAGATTGGCCGTGGTCCAGCTTCTTTTGATCTCCTTGGCTAATTTCTCTAATCCATAGCGAAGAAGTCCTTTATAGGCTATCCACTGAAGGGGAGCCCAGCCGTTAGGCGCATCCCATTGTTGTCCGGTGAACTCCAGCGTTGTCGAAAGGCCGCCGGTTTTTAAGAACCGCCTGCGCAGCCCCTCGGCAACATGATGCGCCTGCGAAGAGGAGGCTACACCAAAGAAAAGAGGAAATACAGCGGCGAGCGTAAAGCAGGTTTTGAACCGGTCCTCCATAAAATCATAATCGAAATAAAAATTTTCTTTTTCATTCCAAAAATATTTCTGAATCGCCATTTTGCGATTTTCGGCCAGCGCTAGATAACGTACAGCCGCTTTCGAATTGTTGGCCAATTGGTGCGTTTCCGCCAGGGTTTGTTCCAGGTGCAGGACAAGGCAATTTAAATCCACTGGAATAATGTCGGTTGTATGAATGCTGGCAAATAATTTGACGTCCCTGAACCAGCGGCTACTAAAATCCCAACCCGATTCGGCGGCAGCCCGCAAATGACGGAATAGTTCTTCGGGTTTTTGCGCCGACGCGCGCGACAATTCGACATCCTCTTTGTAGGCTTCGGGTCTTGGCGTCGCGTTTTCATCCCAGTAACGATTAAGTATCACCCCATCGCGCATTCGCACTACTCTTTGAATGGCCGGTGTCGTATCATTTAATGATTCCGATCCGGCCATCCAGAATTGATACTCTTGCTCCATTTCCGGCAGATACCGGATCAAAACGTCTTTTGCCTGCAACTCTCCTCTTCGGGCTATTTCATCGTACAGCACTTTAATCATTAAGGAATAAAAGGGCGGCTGCGAGCGCCCCACAAAATATGTTCTGTTGCCATTGGGGATGTATCCGATATGATTGATGAGGTGGGAAAAATTAGCTATCATGTTTTGGAGCATGTCTATCCGTCCCGAAACCTGAAGTCCCAGCATGGTGAAGTAGCTGTCCCAATAATAAATCTCGCGAAACCTTCCGCCTGGGACGATGTAGGGGAATGGCAAGGGTATCAGCGAGCTTTTCTCCTTGTCGGGTTTGCGGGTAAGGATATTCCACAACTCTTCAATATGTTGGCTGACCGGTTTGGTTACATTACTTTTATAGTCGGAAGAATACGCTTTGGGCAAGTCAAAATTCGCCGCCACAAATTCTCTTAGATCAAAACCGGGATCGCCCTTCATTTTCAAATAATCAGCGTTGATTACTTCTAAACTTCGCCTCGTCAGGCAATCAGGAAAGGTCTTGCCGTCGGGAAATATGGATTTCATCTGCACTTCTTCAAAAAAAAGGCCTAACTCATGAATTTCAAGTTTCTTCATACGTCTGAAAAAAGTTAGTGTCCCCCCGTCGAAATAAATTCAGCCTTTTCTTCCGATTTTTTCTGGATCCGATTAAAAAAAAATAAACACACAATCAAAATCCCGATCGGCACAAGCGAGAAGTAAAATGCCATTTCTCCACCATAGGCTTCAAAGATATTTCCGGTGACGATCGAGCCGGTGGTGCCACCGAGCGCAGAGAAGATGACAATCAATCCAGACATCGGCCCATGCTGACGGGGAGGAAGGGTACTCAATATAACGGAATTGATTGCAGGGTAAATGGGTGAAATAAATAATCCAATTAATGGAAAAATAAATGCACCCAGCGGCGCGGTCGCCCACCCCGTCACAGGAAGATTATTTGAGTTTTGCGCCAGCGGTATCGCCACTAACACCAGTACAGCGGCTGCCGCCAGACAAATTATCAAGACAAGAAACCAATGAATTTTACGCAAGGCTATCCCCGCCGTAAAGCGACCGATGGCAGTGCTGGCCGCCAAAATGCTTGCCATCTGGATGCTCAACGCGGTTGGAAGATGAAGGACCTTGCTGTTAAAAGTCGGAAGCCAACTCATGATGCTTTGTTCAATCAGTACATAAGTAAAAGCGCTGACGATGAAAATCAGAACCAAAGGTGCAATGGCCAGCTTGAACATGTCCACAAAATCTTGTATCAGCGGCTTTACTTCTCTGTTCTTTACCGAAGATTCGTCCAGCGCTGTAGTGAACAAGAGTAAAAAGGCAACCATGGCGATTCCTGCCAGCAAATAATACACCTTGAACCATGCTGTAGACTTCGGCTGTGCATCATTGACAAAAGCACTGAAGATAAAATAGCCGATCAGGATACCGATCATAAAAAAAGATTCAATAAAATTCATAAAGCTCGCATGATCTTTTTTGTCCTTGGTGATGATACCAATGGTGGCGTAGACGGAGACTTTGATCAGGGCAAAACAAGTGCCGGTGGCGGCAAACAAGACCTTGGTCATCGCGAAACTATTCAACGAAGGCATGAGCAGGCACACCAGCGAAATAAACCCGAGAGCGATAAGCATCGCATTCTTGTACCCGATTCGCGTGATATAAGAGGCGACCAGAAACGAAACGATGGCTATGCTCAAATCCTTGAACGCCTCCAGCATACTGGCAGATGATTCGGATACCCCATAATTGCTTTGTACTTGCAATATCACCGTGCCCACGCTATTCAGCAGTATAGCAAAAACAAAGTAGTTCAAAAAAAGGGAGAGCCTGATTTTCCAATGAGACATCTGAGTCTTGTTTAATTGGCTCTTAATTTAGTCTTTCTCAGGCCTTGCTCAAAATCATCAAAGGTCCAAGGTTGGGCAATCTTAACTTGGGACTTTGAATATGGAATTAACCAACCGAAAAATGACATCCAACTCCTTTGATCATCATAATCTCAATAGGATGCCGTAAATTAAGTCAAAAGGTTTTAACCACAGAGCGCGCGGAGGTTCGCAGAGAGATTCTTCCTTTCAGAATAGGAAATTCAAAACTTCACTGAGAAATTGACTTAACCTATAAGTTTGCATTAATCCTCAACTCCTTTAATCCTGATTATCTTTGACACATGAATTTAAGATTGATTCCGTTTCAACTACTCATGCTCACAATTTCAAACATGGCCATTGCACAGATTCCTTTACCGAAGTTTGACATCCAGGGTCATCGCGGCGCACGTGGCCTGAAACCAGAAAATAGTATTCCTGCTTTTTTGACTGCCCTGGATTCAGGGGTTACCACCTTAGAAATGGACGTGGTGATCACGCTTGACAATCAGGTAGTTGTGTCGCATGAGCCCTGGATGTCGGCTGCAATCTGTTGGGACACCTCCGGAAACGCGTTCAAAGAGAAGGTAGAAAAGAAATACAACCTCTACAAAATGACTTATGCTGAGGTCAGGAAATTTGATTGCGGCTCGAAGGGAAATGAAAAATTTCCCGAACAGGAAAAAATGAAAGTAAGCAAACCTTTGCTGAGTGAGGTCATCATTTCCGTAGAGAATCACATCAAAAATTTCTCTCGTTATGAAGTGGACTACAGTATTGAAATCAAATCAGAAAAAGAACTGGACGGCAAATTTCAACCCACACCCCAGGTATATTCGGACAGGGTGCACGATCTGATTGATCAATATATACCCTTAAACCGCGTCGTGATTCAGTCCTTTGATTTTCGTGTTTTGAAATACTGGCACGAAAAATATCCTGAAGTTCGACTTGCCGCGCTGGTAGATAATCTCAACACAATTGATGAAAACTTAATTGCCCTGGGCTTCACACCTTCTGTTTACAGTCCGGACTATAAGTTACTTTCAAAAGAGGAAGTCCGGCATTGTCATGAACTGAAAATGCGCGTCATACCCTGGACAGTAAATGAAGTCCAGGATATGCTGGAATTAAAAGCCTGGAATATTGATGGCTTTATTACCGACTATCCAAATCGTGCAACGCGGTATAAGCTAACGCTAAACATAAAAGCAAAAAAGACCGAAGCCAAGCTGAAGAAATGAGGCGCACTAAATGCATTTAAATTCTGTGTTATTAAACGCTGCCCCAGTTCACTAAATCTGTTTTGCCCTTTCCCAATATTCATCCATTTCCGCCAGCGTCATTTCACCTATCTTCTTTCCGTCTTTGGCTGATTCTGTTTCAAGGTATTGAAAGCGTTTGATGAATTTTTTATTGGTGCGCTCGAGTGCCTCTTCCGGATCAATATTGATAAAGCGCGCATAATTCACCAGGGAAAACAGCAGGTCTCCAAACTCAGCCATTGCTTTTTCATGGTCAACCGCCTGGGCTGACTCTACATTGAATTCCTTTTTAAATTCCTGCATCTCCTCCTCCACTTTTTCCCAAACCTGTTCCTTTCTTTCCCAATCAAAACCCACACCCCTTGCTTTGTCCTGAATGCGGATCGCTTTCACCAGTGTTGGCAAAGATTTCGGCACACCTTCCAGTACTGATTTATTTCCGGTTTTGAGTTTTATCTTCTCCCAATTATTCTTGACGGTCTGTTCATCGTTGGCAATCACATCGCCATACACATGCGGGTGCCTTTCAATCAGCTTTTCGCAAATGGAGGTAAGCACATCGGCCATATCAAAGGCATTGGTTTCCGAAGCGATGCGCGCATAAAAAACATTGTGCAGCATGAGATCGCCGAGTTCTTTTTTGATTTCCAAAAGATTGCCATCCAGGATGGAGTCCGAAAGTTCATAGGTTTCTTCAATGGTGAGATGGCGCAGCGTCTCGAGAGTTTGCTTTTTATCCCAAGGGCAGTTTTCGCGAAGCTCGTCCATGATGGTGAGGAGGCGGTCAAAGGCTTTGAGCTTGGATTCGCGGTTGAGGTCGGGAGCGGAAAGCGGTTTTTTCATTGGGCAAAGGTAAGTAATCCGATTTCTTCTACATAAGCCATCATTCAAATCCAACAACCGTCTTGTTCAGAAAATTACAATTTGCTAATTGACTAATTCGGCAATTCCTAGATTCGTAACGACTAAATTAACTGACAATCGAATTATCAAATCAACACATTTATTTCCCGGATATTAACGAAATTGCTGCTCTTTTATCAAAATCCACCAATCCTAAAAATCCAAGTCGTGACGCTCATAAAATCGATTTCCGGCATCCGGGGTACCATCGGGGGCAAACCCGGCGACGCCCTCACCCCTGTTGACATTGTAAAATTTGCAGCTGCCTTTGGTACCTGGATAAAATCCCGCAAAGGCAAAACAATTGTGATCGGCAGAGACGCACGACTTTCAGGTGAAATGGTGAGCTCGCTCGTATGCTCCACCCTTCAGGGATTGGGACTGGATGTCATTGACCTTGGACTCTCTACCACTCCCACCGTTGAAATCGCCGTCACCCGGGAAAAAGCAGGTGGCGGAATCATTCTCACGGCCAGCCATAATCCAATCCAATGGAACGCACTCAAATTGGTTAACGAAAAAGGAGAATTTATTTCAGCTGCAGATGGTTCCCTCATTTTAAAACTGGCTCAGGAAGAAAATTTTGATTTTGCTGGCGTTGAAAAATTGGGTCGATACACGAAAAATGAAACCTACCTCCAGAAACACATTACCCTGGTTCTGAAACACAAATGGGTAGATGTTAAATCCATACGGAAAGCCAAATTTAGAATCGCAGTGGATGCCGTGAATTCCACCGGCGGCATCGTCGTTCCTGAACTCCTCAAACAACTGGGTGTAAAAAAGATAAAGAAACTTTACTGCGAGCCAACCGGCCGCTTTCCACACAACCCCGAACCCCTGCCCGAACACTTGAAGGAAATTTCAAGAATTATAAAAAAAGGTAAATACGATCTGGGCATCGTGGTGGACCCGGACGTGGACCGTTTGGCTTTGATCCAGGAAGACGGGAAACCTTTTGGTGAGGAATATACTCTGGTGGCCGTGGCTGATTATGTGCTGAACAAGAAAAAAGGAAATACAGTTTCAAATCTCTCTTCAACACGGGCGCTGCGCGATATCACCGAAAAAGCAAAGGGAAAATATACCGCTGCTGCCGTGGGCGAAGTCAATGTGGTGACCGCAATGAAAGAAACCAAGGCTGTCATTGGTGGTGAAGGCAATGGCGGAATCATCGTTCCCGACTTTCACTATGGACGCGACGCGCTGATCGGGATCGCCCTTTTTCTCACACACCTGGCTCAATCAAAAATGAAAGCCTCCGAATTACGCAAACAATATCCGGCGTATTTCATTTCGAAAAATAAAATTGAACTCACACCCGGCATCAATGTTGACCAGGTCCTGGAAGGAGTGAAGGCCCGGTATGCTCAAGAACAGATTAATACAAAAGATGGAGTCAAGATCGACTTCGAAAAAGAAAAGGAGTGGGTACATTTGCGCAAATCCAACACCGAGCCCATCATTCGCATCTATGCCGAATCGCGGTCGGAGCAGCAAGCGGCAGCACTCGCCAAACGAATAATGGGCGATATTAGTGAATTGACTTCCTGAAAACGGTTTCAAAGACCCATTTCCCGAGATTAAAAATAAATTGCCGAAATTTGCCCTGAACTATGAGAGTCTACCTGGACAACGCCGCCACCACTCCCCTTGACCCGGAAGTGTTTGAAGCGATGAAACCCTATCTGCTGGAAGATTTTGGCAATCCCTCTTCCACGCATTCCCACGGAAGAAAAGTCAGGGCTGCAATTGAATCGGCCCGGAAAAAGGTGGCCGAACTCTTAAACTGTACCCCCGGTGAAATCATCTTTACCTCAGGGGGCACCGAAGCAGACAATACACTGATCGTGAGTGGAATTCAAAGCTATGGAATCCAGCATGCCATTTCCACGCCCATTGAGCACCACGCAGTAACCCATACTTTGGGAGTTCTGGAAAAACAAAATTTGATTCAGCTTCATCATGTAGAACTCGATGAAAAGGGAAATGTGGATTTGAATAATCTGGAACGACTCCTCAAAAAATATCCCGGTGCCCTGGTTTCACTGATGCATGCCAACAATGAAATTGGAAACCTGTTGAATATGGAGGGTGTGAGTCAACTGGCAGAAGAACACAAAGCGTTTTTTCATTCCGATACGGTTCAGACCATGGGTCATTATCGGCATGATCTGAAAAAACTCCGCCTCTGTGGTATGACTGCCGCGGCGCATAAATTTCATGGTCCGAAAGGAGTTGGCTTTATGTACATCCGCAAAGACAGGAAGATCGCCCAACTTATCCACGGCGGTGCGCAAGAACGGAACATGCGCGGCGGAACTGAAAACACCTATGGCATTATCGGACTAGCCAAAGCATTAGAAATCGCTTACCGCGATATGGCTGAACATGAAGTATACATCAAGAGTTTGAAATCGCGGATGATCGAAAAACTCAAAGAAACAATCCCGGGTGTTCTATTTAATGGCGATTCCGCTGACCTCGAAAAAAGTTTGTACACGGTCCTCAATGTGAGCTTACCCGAGTCGGAAGAAAACGAAATGCTCCTATTCAATCTTGACCTGAAAGGCATCTCTGCCTCCGGAGGCAGCGCCTGTTCGAGCGGAGCAAATACAGGTTCGCATGTACTGGGTGCTTTATACCCCAACTCCAAACGGGGCGCAGTGCGGTTTTCTTTCAGCAAATACAATACCGTGGAGGAGATTGATTTTGTGGTGGAGAAATTGTCTGAATCGGATGGCCGGGATTAAAGGATTTGCAGGATGGAGTCGGTGTCATTAAGTCCCAAGGTTGTTAGGATTTTCGGGCTGACTTCGATAGCAATGAATTCATTTTGATTTTAATTTGCATCCTGAGCGTCCCGAAAACAAATAAAGCTTTATGTCCGGATGCAGACCATAGACGACGATCTGACATACAAAATAATCGGCTGCGCGGGCCGATTTCGAAGTTGGCGGCAAAATTATTGCAGAACTTAAAGCGGTATTCAAGCTTGATGATACCCATTTGGCCCAAGCCAAGAATTATCTGGTCGCTTATGATTACGACACAGGCCTTCTTATTAACTTTGGTGCTCCCAGTCTCAAATACAAAAGAATCTATAAATCAACAAAAGGGCCTCTTTCCAAAATTACAAATCCTGAAAATCCTTAAATCCTGACCATCCTCATTCAGACATTTTAATTATAAAATCCTGGTACAGACAATATCCCTCATCGGCTCAGGCAATCTTGCCTGGCACCTTGCCCCCGCCATGGAAAACGCCGGATTTGTCGTAAAGGAAGTCTATAGCCCAAATCCAAAACATGCGGAGTTCCTGACGGATCGTTTGTATCAAGCGGAAGTGAAAGCAACATTGGATTTCTCTACCAGTGATTCTACTGTTTTTATCATTGCCGCCAGCGACGATGCCATTCAGGAAATTGCACAGGAAATTATTTTACCGGAGGAAGCGATGCTGGTTCATACTTCCGGAAGTCAACCACTGAGTATATTACAATTTGCTGCAACAACCCACGTGGGTGTATTGTATCCATTGCAGACCTTTAGCAAAAACCGGAAAGTGAATTTTAAGAACATCCCGGTTTTTGTTGAGTCCAGTGATGAAGAAACTGGCCACACACTTCTTCAGATCGCAAGTGCCATCAGTAATAAAGTACAAAAGATTGGTTCGGAAGAACGAAAGGCACTGCACGTAGCGGCTGTGTTTGCTTCCAATTTCGCAAATCACATGCTCACTATTTCACGTGACATTCTCCAACAAAACAGCCTGAATAGTGATTGGCTCGTTCCCTTGATAACAGAAACCATTGAAAAAAGCCTCACACTGGGTCCTGAAAATGCGCAGACGGGTCCAGCCCGGCGCGGTGATCTTGATGTGCTCGATCAACAGCTTGAGTTCTTGAGGGAAGATGAACGGGTGGCCGAAATCTACAAGCTCATCAGTCAGCATATTATTGACCGGTATGAGCCGGAATAGCGGAAGAGGAACGACTATGGCGCATTTGACTTCACGGAAATCACTGAGGTTTCCAAACGAATCGCTGAGTCTATTAAAAAGTAGGTATGGTTCCAGGGAGCCGGAGCCATCCCGCCCATACTATTTATGATTCTGTTTCTGTAAAATTTGCTTACTTTTAAAACACAGAAAATAAGCGCAGATTATGAGAAAGAATATTCTTTTTGCTTTTTGCATTCTTTCATGCGGAGCCATGGCTCAAGACCCAACACAGGATCCAAAATTAACTGAAGTGTGGGAACCGAATCCGAAAGTCGTTATGCCCGGAAAGTTGTCCTTTGAACCTCCTTCTGATGCCCTTATTCTGTTTGATGGCAAGAACCTAAGCGAATGGCAAAATCCGCAATTCAAGGGAGAATCCACCACATTTGATGGCGTAACGAAAATGCTCAAAGAGTGGGACCCGAATTTCAAACATGATGCAGCGGGCTGGTCGGTAATTGATAAGGAATTGGTTGTAAGGCCGGGTAATGGGGCAATCGAAACAAAAAGAAGTTTTAACAATTTCCAGCTGCACATTGAGTGGTTAGCACCTTTGGCAACCGGAAAGGAAGGTCAGGGTTATAGTAATAGCGGAATTTTTTTGATGAGTCTCTATGA
>JAYVXP010000074.1:0-7166 GCA_043785125.1 Bacteroidia bacterium | reverse complement strand
ATCCTTAAATCCTGATAAAAAAAACCCACCGGACCCGGAAGGGTGTTTCTGAACCCCATTACGACAAGTTTTGAGCTGCCCAGCCTTCGCAACCTTCTTCCGTTAACCTGATTTTTGGTCGAGGCCCCGAACTCCCCAACAAGTCGGGGTGCGCGGGGTGAGGCCTGGTTTTGATGGAGGGCTTTACTCGGTATTGTTTAATTGTTAGGTTCAGCAAACTGTCCCGAATCCAAGTGGGTGTTTTTTTTCATTGTATTTCAGAATAAAGGGCGATACTTCACCATCCAATTTTTACCCTCTTATACCCCTAAACTGGCAAACTATTGACGTTTTGAAAATCCATTTTCCACCTTATTTTCTTTACAAAGAACATCAATTCTCAACAAAATCCCGAATCTTTTTCAGAAAAGATTTGGGCAAGGTCGCAAACATTTGCGCCAATAATTATCATGAAATAGCCACGGGCATTTATTATTGGAGCTCCAACAACCAAAATAGATACCGGTACTTTTGAACACGCATTTCACATTTCTCGTTTATCTCGCTACCTTTATCAATGCGATTCCATTGTTCTGTAACAATTTTGAAAAGGATGTAAACATCACCTCGCCAATGGAGTTAAAGCAGCAAATTATGTCTAGACACTGACCTAAAACGAAACAAAGAATATAGTATGGCAACAAAACTATCGTATCAATCATTATTATATGGTAACACGTCAAACATTACAAATAGTTTTGGTGTGGGAAAGGGTTATTTAAGTATTATTCAAAATATAATTAATATTAAATATTCAAATGTTGATTTCGTGTCCCCGAATTATGCACCAACCTGGATGAATATGGATGGTTCACAGAATAAGGTTTATAGTGGTGGATGGAATCTCGGTTTGCCCCTAAATCAGAATGCTGCAGATGCCGCATGTTCTATGGGTACTACTACTTGGACATTTTCACATCCAGAATATTTAAACATAAGTTATGCGCCTAACCCTCCTATTAATCCAAGTGGTTCAATATCAAGCGTATATTTAGGAACTCCTAATCCTTCTCCATTTGCATTTGTTATTTTAACACCTGTTGCGGGTGCAGGTGGTGGTGGTACCACAAATCAATGTACTATGCAATGCAGCACAGTTGTTGATGGTCAGGCCGTAGTCTCACCTTTGATCACAATGAGTATAGACAATTCCCCAATACCAGTGCTAACTGGATTCACCCCTACTTCCGGTGGAGTAGGTACTCCCGTTACATTAAATGGAAATTATTTCAATGCTTACGCTCCAAATCCTACTATTAAATTCAATGGAGTTTCAACACCAATTAACCAAATTTTGCCCACTCAAATCACTGTTAATGCTCCGACTAGCACAACGGGAAAAATCACGGTCGAATACCCCAACCAGAGTCTCATTTTGTACTCCTCAATCCCATTTACATATTTACCAATTACGATCACGGTTAGTGATAGCGTAATTCCCAACACATCAATTTCAAATCATCAATACTCTACAAACGGGAATACTTGGAGCAGTTTGGGGTCCTCATTAGTAATAAATGGTGGAACATCAGTGTGGTTTAGAGCTACGTTCAATAACAACACGGGGATGGTCAAGCAATATTCAATATTGCCACCAACTTGTTCCGTGAACGTTGGAAGTAATTCTGCTCAAACTTTAACGACTCCCTGCAGCAACGTATCCAGTTCCAGTTATACAGTTAACTTTATAATTAAGAATTAAGAAAAGGAAAACATTTTCTGCAGTTTTCTATTTTATTCTATTTATGGTAATGGGGGGTGTAAAGTTTATTGGCAGATTTGTTTGCGAAACATATCCACCCACATAAGCACGTCCTGAATCCCCGGATAATTGTGTAAAAGTTGAATTTGAACGAAGGTTATCAAAAAAAGTCGCATTGGTAGTTTCGACACTAGTATTTACTGTAGAATACAATTGAATTGTATAGCCATTGCTGACATCAATTTGATAGTCATAAGCAACCGGTGAAGAAGTAATTCCTTGATAAGTAACTTTTGTATTTGCGGAATATAGAATCAATGTGTTTGGATTGGAGATAATATCGAAAGATACATCAATTCCATTATTTGTTTCCATTCTCCAACTTCCGATCAATGAAGTATATTTTGGTATTGGGTTAACGCGCGTTTTTGAGCAAGAAATTGCGAGAAAAGCAATAAGTATAAGAATAGTGTATTTCATAGTCTTATTCGTTATCTCAACTTAAGAAGCATAGTCCGTTCTAAATTGGAATAATTGCATGGGTAGCAATGCCTGAAAATCTACCTGTATTTTTCTACTTAAACTTACGTAAATGTTAATTGCAACAGTGCCCCCTTTATTAATTACTTTTTTTCTATTCCAGCTATGACGAAAATGAATTTCACCCCCGGCCCATCCCAACTCTACTTCACCGTCGAAAATCACCTGCGTCAAGCCATGCGCAATGACATTGGTTCCATTTCCCACCGGAGCAAGGAATTTGAATCGATTTTCAAGGACACCACGGCAGGGTTAAAGGAATTGCTTTCCATTCCTGACAACTTTCATATTTTCTTTACCGGGTCGGCCACGGAAATCTGGGAACGGGCCATCCAGAACCTCGTGGCATCACAATCTTTTCATCTGGTCAACGGTGCCTTCTCAAAACGCTTTTACGAAATCGCCTCTCAACTGGGAAAGTCGCCGGTGATCGTAGAAGCGCCGGCAGGCCAGGCATTTGATGCGAACATTCAGATTCCGGTTGGAACAGAAATGATCGCGGTAACGCACAATGAAACCAGCACCGGAGTTTCTTTGCCGCTGGATTTTATTCATTCGCTTAAAGAAAAGAATAAGGAAGCACTCATCGTCGTGGATGCCGTCTCCTCCCTTCCCTATCCAAAGTTTGACTTTTCAAAAATCGATTCTGTTTTCTTTTCGGTTCAAAAGGGCTTTGGACTTCCTGCCGGCCTTGGAGTTTGGGCCGTCAATGAACGATGTCTTGCCAAGGCAGAAGGTTTGCTAGCCCGTGGGATTTCAATCGGGTCGTACCACAATCTCCCAACACTGCATGCCAATCAGAAAAAAAATCAAACTCCCGAAACCCCCAACGTGTTGGGAATTTATCTTTTGGGTAAAGTCGTTCAGGACATGCTGCGAAGAGGAATTGAAATGATCCGAAAGGAAACGGAATACAAGGCGGCGATTTTATACCAATTACTTGAATCGAATCCTCGCCTCAGTCCTTTTGTCAAGGACAACAAAATCCAATCCAAAACGGTGATCGTTGCAGATTGTGGAGTAACCCTTGAAGCGACTACAAGTGCACTGATCAAGAACGGTCTTTTTCCAGGCGACGGTTATGGGGAATTCAAGAAAAGCCAGCTTCGGTTTGCCAATTTCCCAACCCATTCCAAAGAGCAGTTCGAACTCCTGGTAGATACCCTTTCGGGTGCTTCAATTGGCTAGAGATTAAACTTTACCATTGCAGATTTGTCTAAATTGCGACCTGAACCATCCCCTTGGAAGACAAAGAGCTTTTAGCCAAGATCCGCAGCCCCGAAACGCGTAATTACGGTTTCAATATGCTGGTCAGGGTGTATCAGCAGCGTGTCTATTGGCACGTGCGCAAAATGGTCATCGACCACGACGATGCCGATGACCTGACCCAGGAAGTTTTTATTAAAGTTCACAATGCCATTGAAAAATTCCGCGAAGATTCTCAACTCTTTACCTGGATTTACCGCATTGCTACCAATGAATGTCTGACCTTCCTGAACAAGAAGAGAAGGCGGTTCTTTTTGCCGCTTGAAGACGTCGATAAGGAGCTGTCCGTAAAGATCGATACTTCGGCCGATATGGGTGGCGATGAGATTCATAAAAAACTTCAAAAAGCCTTGCTTAAATTGCCTGATAAACAGCGACTTGTGTTCAATATGAAGTACTTTGACGACATGCCGTATGAGGAAATTTCAAAGATCACTGGCACCAGCGTGGGCGCCCTCAAAGCGAGTTTTCACCATGCCGTAAAGAAGATTGAAGATTATTTAAAGGAATGATTAAACTATTGAGCCTAAATTAAGTCATACATAAAATGAAAAAGCTGGAAGACATACCAAAAAAGAACATTTTCGAAGTTCCGGAAGGATACTTCGATCGTTTACCCGGTATTATCCAGGCCCGGGTTTCAGAACCATCCCCAACGTATGGGTGGCATTCCTCCTGGACCGTTTCTTTGCGCTATGCCCTTCCCGTTCTGATGATGATGGCGGTGGGTGTATTTTGGTACACCCACGATTCCCTGACAGGGACCGAAAAAATTAAGTTTGAACTGGCTGCATTAAATTCAGACCAACTTGTGGAATACCTGGATGAACATGAATTGGCTACGGACGACTTGGTAGAGAAAATTGCCTGGAATGCCAATGACTTGAATGACCTGGAAAATTCGGTGTATTCCGATCTCGATGTACCGCATAAGGATATTGATAAAATATTAAATGAATACGATGTTGAACTTTGACTATTTTAGAGTTGCTATGAGAAATATGATTTTGGTTGGATTATTGTTTCTAAATGTGCTGCATGCCTTCGCCCAGGAAACTGAAGCGGATCCTGCCAAGGTGCAGGCCGATTCCAAAGTTCAGGACCGGATCAAAAACCTTCGGATTGCCTACATTTCAGAAAAACTAGGGCTTACACCCGCTCAAGCAGAAAAATTTTGGCCCGTTTACCGGGAATTTGTCCTCGAGCGAAGCAAACTTCGGCTTGATTTCAAGACAGCGCAGCTCTCGGTGACTCCAAGCAATACAGATCCTAAAAAGCAGCAGGACCTTATCGATCTGGGGTTACAAACCAAACAAAAAGAACTTGATCTCGAAAAGACTTATTCCAGCCGCCTCCTTCAGGTCATTAATCCCCAGCAAATGTTAAATTTGCATAAAGCAGAGAAGGAATTTCGTTCGATGATTATTAATCAACTCCAGCAAAAGAGGTTAATACAGCAACGAAAGGAAAATTTTCGCGATAAAAACCAACTGCTTAAGCAACGGGATAAGTAAAATTTGTTGAGGATTACCTCTTGAGAAACGGCTTCATTGTCGCGCTAACTCTACTCTGTTCAGCGTGCTTCTCCCCTTCCTGGGGTCAGCACGCTGATTCGTTATTACTCAAGTCTGATTTGATTATTCAAAGCCTCGATTCGATGCTGAATTCCGAAGACTCGCTCTCGCTCTTTCACCTGATCGACAGCCTGATCCAAATGCCGTATGAGAAAGAAACTTCCCAAATGGCAGTGCGGGTGGGTTATAACAGCAACGTCGTGGCAACCAGCCGCACCCTGGGCATCAATCAGTTCGGACTTTCACCTGGCCTCTCCTACTATCACAAATCGGGGCTCTATGCAGATGCCTCTACTTACTGGAGCCAGGAGTATACCCCCAATTTCTACTTGTCTGTTTTATCGGGCGGCTATCTAAAAATGGTTTCAAAACACTGGTCATTCCTGGCGGAGTACAGTCATTACTTCTATTCCGCCAAGGGAACCAATACCTACATTCCTTATACCAACAACCTTGGTGCTTCTCAATACTTTACTTTTAAGCCTGTCACCCTGAAGCTGGATTACTATTTCTATTTTGGCGAAAAGAAGGCACACCGTATCATGCCTGGTGTAATGGTCAGTTTGGAAAAGAAGAAGTGGCGTAAATTCGACAGGATTGTTTTCTTCCCGACCATTTCAGTTCTCTTTGGAAGTGAAAATGTCATTACCGGCTATCCTTTTTACCCTGATTTTATTCAACGCAACCAGCAAAATATTGCGCACCCCAGCGACCCACAGTTGCCGCTATTCTACACGTCTACAAAAAATGTATTTGGCGTCATGAACTATTCCTTCGTGGCCCCCATTAGCCTAACCGTGAAGAAAGTGACCTTCCTGATCAGCTACACCTATAACATTCCCAAATCACTGCCCTACGAAGATTTGGGACTTAAAGCCAATGGCTATGTTTCCTGTAGTGTGACAAAGTACATCGGTTTCTAGGCAGTGTCTCCTAACCTATTTGATCTCATCAAGTCTTTTGATACTTTTCAGGATAAAACCAACCGGTATGACAAATCGCCTAGCACTTCTGATGGTCATTTCATTTTCATCGCTCTCAATGAGGGCCCAGGACTATCGCTGGCAGCAGCGGGTTGAATACACGATGGATGTTCACCTGGAAGACGCAACCCACCATGTACGCGGGGCCCAGAAGTTGGTCTATTATAATAACTCACCTGATACACTCACCAAGGTTTATTACCATTTATACTTTAATGCCTTCCAACCCGGAAGCATGATGGATGTACGGTCCAGAAACATCGCTGATCCTGATCGCAGGGTGCTTGATCGGATTTCAAAATTAAAGGATAACGAAATTGGCTATCAACATATCCTTTCCCTAAAACAAGACGGAAAGGACGTTTCTTTTCGCGTAGATCAGACCCTTCTCGAAGTCATCCTGGCGAAGCCCATTCTGCCCCGAACCAAAACAGTGTTCGAAATGAAATATGAATCACAAGTACCTTTGCAAGTTCGCAGATCGGGAAGGGATAACAGGGAAGGCATTGCCTATTCCATGACGCAATGGTATCCGAAAATGGCAGAGTACGATTACCAGGGATGGCACGCAGATCAATATGTAGCCCGCGAATTTCATGGCGTATGGGGTGACTTTGACGTGACCATCAACATCGATCCGAAATTTGTAATCGGGGGGACAGGCAAGCTTCAAAACCCGGACAAGATTGGTCATGGTTATGAAAAACCAGGGACGGTTGTAACGCAACCTCTGGGTGAATTGTCCTGGCACTTTATCGCCAAGGATGTAATTGATTTTGCCTGGGCAGCCGACCCGGAATATAAACACGATCGTATACAGGTGCCGGGTGGCCCTGAACTTCATTTCTTCTATCAGCCCGGTGACAAGACAACGGATACCTGGAATAAATTACAGGATTATGGCGTCAAGACATTTCAATTTCTGAATACCCACATTGGTATTTATCCATTCGATACGTACTCCATTATTCAGGGTGGCGATGGCGGGATGGAATATCCCATGTGTACCCTCATCATTGGAGAGAGTCAGCTAAATGGACTAGTTGGAACCATGGCGCATGA
>JAYVXP010000073.1:0-21518 GCA_043785125.1 Bacteroidia bacterium | reverse complement strand
GATCCGCATTGGCATACTTCCTAAAATAAGTCGGAAGTATTTTTCCCTTGTCCGATTTGAATACATCAAATATTTCATCTTCATACCGGTTGGCCATGGCGTTCCAGTGGGCTTCTTCATTCATTCGCGTGCTTTTTTTTGATTTTAGAAATTCAAGTTAGTCTTTTTGCTAAATTCCACCTTCTTTTCATAATAAAGGCCGAACCATGAATATAAAACCCGTTGTCTGTTTGCTTATTGTGTTTGTTCCTCTTCTTGCATCTGCGCAGGAAGACCTAATTCATCTTTGGCCAAATGGCGCGCCAGGCTATGAAGGCCGACGCAATGAACCGGAGGTCGCCAAAGACTGGTGGGTAAAAAACATCCATAACCCGTCCATTACCGCCTATCTGCCCCCCAAAGAAAAGGCCACTGGTGCGGCAGTCCTGATTTGCCCGGGCGGAGGGCATCGCACGCTCGTTTACACTGCCGAAGGAAAAGAACCGGCCGCTTTTTTCAACAGCATCGGCGTAGCCGCTTTTGTATTGAAGTATCGGCTTTTTCGTGAAGAGAACTCTACATATACATTGGAGAAAGACGTAACGGCCGATGCCTATCGTGCCATGCGGCTGATTCGGAGCCACGCGAAAGAATGGAACATCGACCCTGCCCGGCTTGGCATCATGGGCTTTTCTGCAGGTGGAGAAGTAGTGGCAATGGTGGCTTATGGTTCCGGTGATGGTGACTCAAAAGCTGCGGATCCGATAGATCGGTTAAATGGCAAACCCAATTTTCAAATTTTGATTTACCCAGGACCGTTGGGTGTCCCCGAAGTTGTTCCCACTGATGCCCCACCAGCTTTTCTTCTGGTGGCCAATGCAGATGAATGTTGTTCAAGCCCGGTCGTAAAATTGATTCAGAAATATCGCGATGCACATGCTTCTGTGGAGGCACACATCTATGCTCAGGGAAATCACGCCTTCAACATGGGAAACCGTTCTAAATTCAACTCATTAAAAACATGGTCCCAGCGTCTCGCCGATTGGCTGGCCGACAATTCTATTCTTGATCCCTCCAAACCGGAACCCGATAAAAAGTAAAAGCCATAAGATCTGATCCCAAAACCTATGCCACACACCATTAAGATTCTTTTTTACCTCTTCGTTCTGCTACCCCGGTTGACCGATGCACAAACCGCAACAACACCGGAAACAAACCCCAATGCTATCCACATAGAGCAAACACCGGATTTTGCAGTCACCGGCGATGGCACAGCGCTGCAATGGAAGAATGCAGATTGGGTTCCTGTGCTCTCGCGCAGCAATCCCAAAACAAGTTATCATGCTAATGTCAAACTACTTTATTCCACGCTCGGAATTTATTGTCTTTTCTCTTGCGAAGACCGTAAAATCACGGCCACGCTGAATGCGGATTTTGCTGACTTGTTTAAAGAGGATGTCGTTGAAGTTTTTTTCTGGCCCGACGAGGCTGTGCCCATTTATTTTGAATATGAGCTTTCACCCAATAACTATGAATTGGCCATACTGGTCCCCAACCTAAATGGAAATGCATTTGGTTGGAGGCCCTGGCATTATGAAGGGGACCGCACAACGCGTCATGCAACACGCATATTCCATGATGATAAAGGCATTACTTCATGGACGGCGGAATTTTTTATCCCTTATTCCCTTCTTAGTCCGATTCTCAAAACACCACCCCAAAAAGGCAGCCAGTGGCGAGCCAATATGTACCGGATTGACTATGACGAAGAAGTCTCCTACTTTTCATGGCAACTGACCCGGAAGAATTTCCATGACTACCAGCGGTTTGGTACTTTACTTTTTGATTAATCAATAAAAGTTGCCAGGTTCGGAAATTGTTATAAACCGATTTCATCATAGACACAAGACATGCCCATACCAATTTATGTTATAGGCAGTTCCAACACCGACATGGTAGTGAGAGTGGATAAGCATCCGCTTCCCGGTGAAACGGTTATGGGTGGAGTCTTTTACATGAACGCTGGCGGTAAAGGTGCAAACCAGGCTGTCGCCGCGGCACGATTGGGAGCCGAAGTTTTCTTTGTTGTTCATATTGGCAACGATGTATTTGGGAAGCAGTCTTTACAACAATTCCAAAACGCGGAACACATTAATATCTCCCTGGCCACAATAGACATGGATCATCCTTCCGGTGTGGCCCTTATTGTTGTGGATGCCAATGGGGAAAACAGTATCACTGTAGCGCCGGGATCCAATCATTATTTGGATGTCAAAAAAGTGGAACTGGCCTTGAAAGATGTAGTCGCTCCGGCAATCGTTTTGATTCAAATGGAAATACCCATGGCCTCTATTGAATACGCTATTCAAACGAGTTACGCAAAAGGGTTACAGGTGATCTTGAATCCGGCTCCCGCAGAGGCGATCAATCCGTCATTGTTGAAAAACCTTCAATGGATTACACCCAATGAATCAGAAGCGGAAGTACTGACCGGTATCCGCGTTACGGACATCAAATCGGCGGCTGAAGCAGCCAAGAAACTCCGTGACCAGGGCGTACTCAATGTAGTGATTACACTGGGATCAAAAGGAGCATATCTCCATACTGAAACTATTGAAAAATTAATTGTCGCTGTCCCTGTAAAGGCTGTAGTGGATACCACCGCCGCCGGAGATTGTTTTAATGGCGCACTGGCTGTTGCCCTGGCCGAAAATAAACCGATAGAAGAAGCAGTGGCCTTTGCTTGCTGCGCGGCCTCGATTTCGGTCACGCGTCCTGGCGCTCAGGCGTCATTACCTCATCGACAAGAAGTAAATATCCTTTTCGACTCGCTCCGTTAACCTTGATGCATTATGAAAAAAGAAAATCTGTTATCCCTGATTGCTTGTTTGATTGTGCATTTCGTCGCAGGACAGAAATCCGTTACCATTTCCAAATCCGCTTTACAAGATAAAATCAAAGGGGGTTGGGCGGGGCAAGTGATCGGCGTTACGTTTGGTGGGCCTACCGAATTCAGGTATTCAGGTTCGATGGTCAATGCATACCAACCCATTCCCTGGTATGATGGATATATAAAAAATACCATGATCAACAACGCCGGATTATATGATGACTTATATATGGACCTGACTTTTGTGGACGTACTTGAAAAAGAAGGTCTTGATGCACCCGCCGCCTCACACGCCCGTGCTTACGCCAATGCAGGGTATGTGCTGTGGCACGCCAATCAGGCCGGTCGCTATAATATCCTTCACGGCATCGCGCCTCCTCAATCGGGTCACTGGCTCAACAATCCACACGCCGATGATATTGATTTTCAAATTGAAGCCGATTTTTCCGGACTGATGGCACCGGGTATGCCCAACACCGCTGCACAGATTGGCGATCCCATTGGTCACATTATGAATTATGGAGACGGATGGTATGGCGGCGTCTATGTCGGCGCGATGTACTCACTTGCATTTATCTCCAATGATCAGAACTATGTGGTCAGGGAAGCGCTGAAGGCTATTCCCTCACAAAGTACCTTTTACAAGTGTATTGCGGATGTGATACAATGGCATGATCAATTTCCGGGTGACTGGAAGCGAACGTGGTTCGAATTGCAAAAAAAATGGACTGACGAAGTGGGGTGCCCAGATGGTGTGTTTCATCCTTTTAATATTGATGCCAAAATAAATGCTGCTTACATCGTTCTGGGTTTGCTCTATGGTGAGGGCGACTACTCAAAAACCATGAACGTTACAGCTCATGCCGGGCAGGATTCCGATTGCAACCCCTCCTCTGCGGGTGGTATACTCGGAACCTTGCTTGGATATGACAAAATTCCTGCTTATTGGAAGATGGGTTTGAAGGAAGCCGAGGACATTGATTTCAAATACACAACCATATCCTTAAACAAAGTTTACACATTGAGCTTCAAACATGCTCTCCAGGTAATCGAACGCAATGGTGGAAAAATACAAGGCGACCAGATTTCTATCGTGACACAAACACCAAAGTCCGTAAGACTCGAACAAAGCTTTGTCAATCTGTTTCCGATCGAAATGCGTCCGATTCATAAAGACCTCGAAAATGAGTACTCGATCGAAATCGAAGGCACCGGATTTGTATTGAAGGGCGAAGCAAAACCAAAGCAAGGCTCCTCCTGGGATTACACCGGCGTGTTTTTCTTCAATGCAGAAATTTACATTGACGGACAGAAAGCGGAAACCGCAGAACTACCGGTGCACTACACACAACGCCGGCACGATTTGTTTTGGAAATACCAGCTGACCAAAGGCAAACACACCGTCATGGTAAAGTTGTTGAATCCCGACCCGGGTTACACATTACGGCTCGAGAACATTATTATCTATAGTGACCAGCCTGGAAAACTGTAAATTTTGCGGCGCTGAATCCAGGTACGATCTCTGAAAATCTGTAAACCTATGTTTATCATTCAAAATTATTCCACCTCCGTTATTTTCTGTCTCATCACCATGCTTTGCTGGGGTTCGTGGGCCAACTCACAAAAGTTGGCGGCAGCGCAATGGCGATTTGAATTGTTTTACTGGGACTATGTTATCGGCATTGTGGTGTTGTCCTTACTATTTGCCTTAACCATCGGAAGCCAGGGAGAAGGAGGCCGTTCCTTTTTTTCGGATGTTCTGCAAGCTGACTCATCCCATCTTTGGTCGGCTGTAATGGGGGGAATGATCTTCAACGCAGCAAATATTTTGCTGGTCGCCGCCATTACGATTGCGGGGATGTCTGTCGCCTTTCCGGTCGGTATCGGCTTGGCGCTGGTGATCGGGGTGATTGTAAACTATATTGACCTACCCACCGGGAACGGAAATTTTTTGATAGCAGGAGTATCTTTTGTTGTCGTCGCCATTCTCCTCAATGCCTGGGCCTATCGTAAATTGGCCGGTCGTTCCGGAGGTGTATCAATCAAAGGACTTTCCCTTTCTGTGATCAGCGGTTGCCTGATGGGTTTGTTCTATAAATATGTGGCCGCGTCAATGTTTTCGGATTTCAATATTCCCGAGGCCGGGAAGTTGAGTCCTTATACTGCGGTCGTTTTTTTTGCATTGGGTATCCTGGTCAGCAATATTATTTTCAATACGTTGATTATGCGGAGGCCATTTATTGGGTTGCCCGTTTCCTATCGCGATTATTTTCGAGGTTCAATTCGCAGTCATCTCACCGGACTGGCTGGGGGATTGATTTGGTGCACAGGGATGTCCTTCAGCATCATTGCTTCGGGCAAAGCCGGGCCAGCTATTTCCTATGGACTGGGTCAGGGCGCCACGGTAGTTGCCGCTTTGTGGGGAATCTTTGTTTGGAAAGAATTCAAGGCCGCCCCAAAGGGAACCAATACTCTACTGTATGGCATGCTGACGTGCTATGTGATCGGCCTGGGTTTGATCATTGCGGCCAGGTGATTTTTTTGTTTTCTTCACAACTATCTCTCTTTGTGCCATGCATTTTCTTGTCGTAGCAATATGAGAGAGCGCGTAAAATACGGAGTTACGAAAATCATGACGAATGTTCCGAAACCCAATTCACATCAACTTCACAAGACCATCAACAATAATACCCCAATTCTTTGCCGAATGATCCCTGGCTTCCGGTGTTTTGCAATGGTCTTGCGTGATGGTAAGTATTGTACCATTTCTATCCGGGGCTAACGCGTAAGTTATGTTGGCATAATTGGCCGGGATGTCATCGGTACCGGAAAAAGAACTCCAGTAATTATACTTCAATAATTTCTCTTTTTCGAGTTCGAGGATCGTACCTTTATCCTCATAGGGTTTGTCTTCCCAGGTGCCACTGAAAACAATTGCGTGCCCGACTTTCCAATCCGAAACAACTTCCGTTCCAAAGAAATATTGTCTGATCATTACCGGGTTGGTCAGCGCGTCCCACACTTTTTCAATCGGTGCCGGAATCACGACCGATATTTTTGCAATCCATTCAGTATCCATGGGCATTTGTTTTATTGAACAATACTTTAAATATAACATATTCGGTGGCGTGATTGGTTCAATTAGTTTTGCCATCATCACCGATTTGTTCGTCATGGAAACGCGCGGTCGGGTAATGGGTTTTGTGCAGATGGCTTTTGCAACAAGTCAGGTAATGGGACTCCCCATTGGCCTGTATCTCGCTAACCAATGGGATTGGCATGCTCCCTTCCTTATGATTGTCGGGCTCAGTGCTGCCGTGGGCATTTCAATCGTCCTCTACATGAAACCAATTAATGAACATCTAAAAATTCAATCGGATCACACTGCCTTCGGACATTTACGCAAGACACTCTCGCAACCGAGATACCTTAAGGCCTTCGGCGCCACCACCCTGCTCGCTACAGGTGGATTCATGCTGATGCCTTTTGGAAGTGCTTTCGGTGTAAACAACCTGGGGATTTCTCTGGGTCAATTGCCCTTGCTCTATCTTATTACGGGATTGTGTGGTATGGCCGCGGGTCCGTTCGTTGGAAAACTGAGCGATCAAATCGGTAAATATAAAATCTTCGTTTTAGGCACCGTACTGGCGATGATCATGGTAGTTATCTATTGTAATCTGAGCATCACACCGTTGTGGATGGTAATCACGCTGAACGCCCTTCTGTTTATGGGTATTTCAGCACGCATGATTTCTGCTTCCGCATGGATGACCGCCATCCCTGACCCACGAGATCGGGGTGCCTTCATGGGAATCAATTCGTCGGTGCAGCAGATTTCCGGTGGCTTTGCCTCCGCTATTGCCGGTCTCATTGTCATCCAGACCCCGAGCGGTGTTTTAGAACACTACAATGTCCTCGGCTATGTCGTGGCAGGTACGATGCTGGTCACGCTGGGTCTGATGTATTACATCAATGAGGCCATCGCAATCAAAGCATTAGAAAAATTGCCGTAACTTTAGTATTCAATCTTCGGAACCGGTCATTCATAAAGCGGTGAAGATAACGGGAACTTTCATGAGTTTTCACTTCAATACCTTTGCAGTTGCCTTACTGATGTCTGGCGTAGCGGCGTTACTGATGTCCCTGGTTATTTTTCAGCGGACCATTAACGCAGTAAAGTGGTTTTCAGTGATGATGCTTTCCAGTGCCATCTGGGCCATCGGCTATGCATTTGAATTGTCCAGTCATACGTTGGAACAAATGCTTTTTTGGATTGATCTGGAGTACCTGGGCATTGCTATTATTCCTGCTGCCTGGATCGTGTTTATCATCAAATTTATCGGCCGTGATGAGTGGCTGTCGCTCAGAAATCGATTACTGATTTTTTTCTTCCCGGCTGTAACGCTTTTAATGGTCTGGACAAACCATTGGCACCATATTCAATATGAAAAAGTATCGGTGGATACGTATGGACCTTTCCCGATGCTGGCCATCACGCCGGGACCCTGGTATCATGTTCACACTGTTTATTTTTACTTTTTGTTGGCGTGGGGTCTGTTCTTGCTGTTTAATAAATTCCGCAAAGCAAATACAATCTATAAAAAACAAAACATTTCCATTTTAATCGGTGCGCTCATACCCTGGATTGTGAACGTCATTTATTTATTGGGAATAAGACCCTACCAACATCTTGACCTCACGCCGTATGCGTTTATCCTCACCTCGATCGTCATTGGCTTTGGTTTAATGCGATTTAAACTATTTGATGTGGTCCCGCTGGCAAGGGAAAAAGTTTTGGCGGCCATTCAGGAAGGGGTTCTTATCCTTGACATTCAAGGCAGAGTGATCGATCAGAATGCAACCATGGAGAAATTCCTTCATCAATACTCCTCGTCGACAGTAGGGAGACACTTTGATGAAATCATGACTACGGAGTATAAACTTCATTTGTTGATCTCCAAACGGGTGATTGACAACCTCGATATCAAGCTAAAGGACAAGATGAGCGAGCGTTTTTTTGAAGTGGCAATCAATCCTCTTTTTGAAAAAGAAACGGTATTTAGTGGCACTCTGCTTATTTTCTGGGACATCACCGAACGTAAGCATGCCGAGGAAAAATTCAAAAAACAAGCCGATGAGCTCCTCATCCTGAATCAACTGAAAGACAAAATGTTCTCGATCATCTCCCACGATATCCGGAGTCCGATGGCCAGCCTGAAGGGCATTCTCACCATTGCTGAGGATGGAGTTCTCTCTGAAGAAGAATTTAAATCCTTTCTACCCCTGTTATCAAATAATGTAGGTTACACCTATGATCTGCTGGACAACCTGCTTCATTGGTCGAGAAGCCAGCTCCAGGGGGAAACCCTTAACCTGGAAGAGTTTGATTTGAAATCCCTGATCCGTGAGAAAATCATGCTTTTCGAAAAGAAGGCGTTGGAAAAGAAAATTCGACTGGAAGACCTTGTCGCAGATCCTACCTTACTTCTTGCTGATAAAAATATGATCCGTCTGGTTTTACATAATCTGTTGGCCAATGCGATAAAATTTTGTAACGTCGGCGATGTCATTACCCTCTCCGCCAAACCGGAAGGTGAAAAGACATTGGTCAGCGTAAAGGATACGGGCATTGGAATGGATACCCTTACGATGAGTAAACTTTTTGAATTTGGAACGATAACCACACCCGGCACGCAAGGCGAAAAAGGAACTGGTCTGGGACTGATTCTTTGCAAAGATTTTGTAGAAAAGCATAACGGCAAGATCTGGGTCGAAAGCACACCCGGAAAGGGAAGCGAATTTTTTTTCCAACTTTGATCAGGACTAAAGCGACACCCCCCGTTTCCACGGAATAAAATCATCCTGACGTAACCCCATGGCTTTTGTTTTCTTATTGCCGCTGGCCAGGTCAATAATATATTCAAGAATCTCTTCGCCCGCCGCTTCAACAGATTGATTGCCTTCCATGATCCCGCCCGCATCCACATCTATGATGTCGGGCATCCGTTGAGCAAGGCGTGAATTGGTGGAAATTTTAACGACTGAGGCAACCGGGTTTCCGGTGGGGGTTCCCAGACCGGTGGTGAACAAAATAACAGAAGCGCCCGCGCCAGCCATAGCGGTGGTGCTTTCAACATCGTTGCCTGGAGAGCATAATAAATTGAGTCCCGGCTTCTTTACAAATTCACCATAATCAATCACATCCGTGACAGGAGAGTTACCCCCTTTCTTAGCCGCACCGGCAGACTTCATCGCATCGGTGATCAACCCATCTTTGATATTTCCGGGCGATGGATTCATATCAAATCCAGAGCCCACCGCTTCGGCTGCTTTGGCATACGTTCTCATCAGGTGAATAAAGCGATCGGCAATTTCTGTGTTTACGCAACGGTCTATGAGTTCCTGCTCGACACCACAGAGTTCAGGAAACTCACAAAGAATAGTGGAACCTCCCAGGGCCGTGATCAGATCGGAAGCGTGCCCTACGGCAGGGTTTGCCGAGATTCCCGAAAATCCGTCAGAGCCCCCGCATTTTAGTCCAACAATTAATTTACTCAGTGGCGCTGGTCGTCTTTCCAAATGGTTGGCTTCAACTAAACCAAGAAATGTCTTTTGAATTGCTTGCGCTAACAACACTTGCTCTGTTCCTTCTTTTTGCTGGTCAAGAACGATAAGGGGTTTTGTCATGTGGGGATCCAACGCTATCAACTTTTGCTTCAGGATATCAACTTGAGCATTCTGACATCCAAGGCTGAGTACTGTTGCTCCGGCTACATTCGGATTATGAATATATCCCGCAAGCAAAGCACAAAGAGAATCCGCATCCTGCCGCGTGCCTCCGCAACCACCCTGGTGCATCAAGAATTTGATACCGTCAATGTGTTCAAATATCTTTTTTTGTTTTCGTGTGCTTCCATGCCGCAAGGAATGCGAAGAAATCAATTCAGATTGGCCATCCTGATATAAACCAACAAGTTCATGGACATAATTTTTATAAATATCCGGTTTACCAAAACCGAGCGCTTCTTCAAACGCTTCCTGCACAACTCCAATATTCCGGTTTTCACAAAAGACCAATGGTAAAACCAGCCAATAGTTTGCCACGCCCACTTGCCCATCGGCACGATGATAACCCATAAACGTTTTGTCCTTCCAGCGCGAAACATCCGGCGGAATCCATCCCACCGTCCTTGTTTTTTTTGTGAATGAAGTTGATTTGTGTTGAATATTGTTCACCGCAATGACACCGCCGACCGGGATTTCCCGAGTTGCTTTGCCGACCAGGATTCCATACATCCGGATCTCGTCATTTGGAAGCAACGTTACCTCAGCAAATTTGTGCTTCGCCGGCACGTCGTCCATTAGACTGATTTCTTTACCTTGAAAAGTAACAGCAGTGCCTGCTTTGAGGTCGGTCAGTGCCACCAGCACATTATCGGACGGATGTATTTTTAGAATTCGTTCGGCCACAAGTTTAATCAGATTATCTTAGCATAAATTAGAAACTCAAGATAGGTAAAGTCTGAGAATGTAATATGCAGTTTCAAAAATAATACAAGCCTTTGAAAGGTTCTGAATCACCCATACCATCTAGCCCAACCGGTACTTACCGTTGGACGATCTGCGCATTGCTGTTCTTTGCCACAACAATCAACTACCTCGATCGTCAGGTTATCGGGTTGCTGAAGGATGCCCTAGCCGGTGAATTTCAATGGTCAGAAAAGGATTACAGTAACATTGTTATGGCCTTTTCAGCAGCGTATGCGATCGGACTGTTGGGATTTGGCCGAATGATCGATAAAATCGGGACAAAGTTGGGTTACACCATTTCGGTTTTCATCTGGAGCATTGCAGCGGTAGGGCATGCCATGGCAAAAAGTACATTTGGTTTTGGTTTTGCGCGCGCTGCGTTGGGGTTAGGAGAAGCAGGAAACTTTCCTGCGGCCATTAAATCGGTGGCCGAATGGTTTCCGAAAAAAGAAAGAGCACTGGCAACGGGCATTTTCAATAGCGGCACCAATGTGGCAGCAATCGTCGGCCCACTGGCCATTGCCTGGATTTACCAAAGTTTTGGTTGGCGGGAAGCATTTATCTGGACCGGATTACTGGGTTTCATCTGGCTGATTCTCTGGCAGATTTATTACGATGTACCGCAAAGACATAAAAAAGTCGGGCAGGTCGAATTGAATCATATTTTTAGCGATGAGGCCGAATCAGCTAAGGAAGGGGAACCAACTATGGGATGGGCTAAATTGCTTACCAAAAGGCAAACCTGGGCGTTCATAACAGGAAAATTCCTGACCGATCCAATCTGGTGGTTTTACTTATTTTGGGTACCCACTTATTTCAATTCCACCTTTGGTTTGAATCTAAGCAAGTCGGCGATTCATATTTCCATCATTTATACGGCAGCAGGATTAGGCAGCGTTCTTGGTGGATACCTGCCAACCTGGCTGATTAAAAAAAATAACTGGGAAATTTACCGCGCACGCAAAACCGCCATGTTGATTTATGCATTGCTTGTTATTCCGGTTATTGGCCTCAGATATGCTACCGACATCTGGACCGCTGTAGCATTGATCAGTTTGGCCACGGCAGCACACCAGGGTTGGAGTGCCAATCTTTTTACCACGGTTTCGGACATGTTCCCACGCAGAGCAGTTAGTTCCGCGGTGGGTATTGGCGGAATGGCTGGCTCAGTAGGAGGTATTCTATTTCCACTTGTTGTAGGGATATTGCTGGACCACTATAAACTGTTGGGAAATATTACAACCGGATACAATATCGTTTTCATTGTTTGCGGTTGTACTTATGTGATGGCTTGGATGCTGATCCATTTGTTGGTACCCAAATTTGAACGGGCCATTAATTAGTTAAGTTAATCAAAGTTAATCCTTTTTAATCCTTCATTTATCTCATTCATACTTCAATGAATCCACGGGATTGGTTCTGGCGGTCTTCCAAGAGTGAAAAGCTACCGTAAGAAAAGAGAATGCCATCACCATGAATGCCACGAGCACAAAAAGGAAATAGTTCAATTTTGTCTGGTAAGCAAAATTACCCAACCACTGGCTAATGATGTAATAGGATATGGGCACAACCAGAATGGTGGCGACGATCACTAACACCATCACATCCTGATAGAGCAAAAAAATGATACGCGGTATACTCGCACCATGCACTTTGCGAATGCCAATCTCTTTTGTGCGTTGCGTCGCGGAAAAGGCCGACAACCCCAACAGGCCAAGCAAGGAAATGAAAATACAGATGTAGGAAAGGCCGGATAACAATTTATACTGAACCTCATCGGCTTTGTATTGTTCGTTGAAGCGTTGGTCGAGGAAAAAATATTCGAACGGATGATTGGGGTCGTAGTGTTCCCATTTCTCTTTAATGTAGCCAAGCGTTTCCGGAAGATTTCCTTTTATCTTGAGATGAAGAAACCCTCCTTCTTCTCTTGCCTTGACAATCAACAACGGCTCCACCTTATTGTGCAACGATTTGAAATTAAAATCCTTCACCAGTCCGATTACCTTACCATCCTCTTTGGCATGGAAGTATTTAATTTTCTTGCCTACCGCATCGGCGCCCCAACCCATAATTTTCGCACCGGCCTCGTTGACCAGAAATACATTGTCAAGATCCACCTTGAGGCCAGACTGAAATTCACGGCCGCTGAGTAGTTTCATGCCCATGGTCTTCAGATAGTCTTCGCCCACATACATAATGGCGAAAGACTGTTGTTTCATTCCCGTTTCACTTTCAGCATACATCACAGAGCCGCCATCTATATTCATGCCCATAACATGGTAAGCGGTAGTGGCTGCAATAATGTGCGGGTTACGCAAAAATTCATTCTTAATACCACCGATTTGTTTTTGCACCAACGTATCCTGTATTGGCAGGAGCAAAACATTGTCCTTATCGAACCCCAGTTCCTTGCTCCGCACGAAATTGATTTGCTGCTGCATAAACAGGGTGCAAATGACAACAAAAATAGAAATAGCAAATTGGGTTGTGATCAATACCCGTCTTAATGTACGGCTGGACTTCTTGTTTTTGAATGCCCCTTTCAATGCGCTGAGTATGGGGATACCCGGAAGATAAAAGGCCGGATAAAGGCCAGAGATGATACCGATGCCAAAGGCCAAACCCATTGAACCAAACAACAACACTGGGTTATGCAAGAAATCGGGGGCCAGATTTTTATTGATAAGCTGATTGAAGGAGGTGGCTTTCAGCACAAAGATTACGAGCCCAATAGCCAGGATAAAAGAAATGAGAGACAGAAAAACAGACTCGGTCAAAAAAGATAGCACCAGCGCGCGTTTGCCAGAGCCCAAAGTCTTTTTCATCGCAATTTCTGTGGCCCTTCCAACTGATTTGGCCGTGGATAAATTCATATAATTAATGCAAGCCAATAGGATGATGAATATTCCGATCCCACTAAAGGCATACAAATAAGCCATGTTGCCATGTGGCTCATCGCCTTCGAGGTCTGAATGGAAATGGATACTGGCCAGGGGTTCCAGTACGGGTGTGTATTTTCCTCCAACCTGGTCGCCAAACGACTTGAAATATTTAGTGAAGATGGCTTTGAATTTGGACTCAAAAACCTTCGTGTCGTAATTATCAGGCAAAAGCAAGTAGGTATAGACATCCGGATTCCAAAATGCTTCAGACTTAACTTGTCCCTTATCCATAACCCAATCCCGATCAACAAGCCGGGAAAGCAATATATTAAATTTCAAATGCGTGTTTTCAGGAAGGTCTTTGATGACCCCCGTAACCTTCCATTGTTCATCGCCGATCAGCAATGATTTATCCATTGGATCTTCCTCTCCAAAATATTTCCGGGCGATGGATTCCGTGATCACAACCGTGTTCTGTGCAATCAGGCAGGTGCTGGAATTTCCGGTGACAAATTCGTGACCAAACATTAAAAAATAGGTCGAGTCGGTGCGCACAATGTCCTCCTCATAGAATGCTTTTTCCTCTCCTTTTTTGTTTTGGTATTTTACAAACGTATGGTCCCAATTGTTGGCCCGAACAACGCTTTTGACTTCGGGGAATTCCTCCTTCAAGATATTGCCGAGTTCGCGGGCTGATCGTGCGATCCGTATGTCGAGTCCCGTAGCCTGAAGATGTGCACCGAGACGGTAAATTCTTTTGTAATTGACATAATGCCGATCATAGCTTAGATCGTGCTGCAAAATCAGTAATAGGATTATGCTTACCGCAATACCCAAGGCCAGGCCGAGGATATTCAAAGTGGAGAAGAATTTGTCCTTGAGAAAAACACGGGTAGCAAACTTGATGTGGGTAAGGAACATAAACGATGCATTTTGGGGTTAATGGTAGTACGGGCTACTGAGTCAATGGTTACAAAACTGAGGCGGATTTCGCGTCAATGTTGGATACTTCCCTTTCAGAAATCCAATCCACGCTCTATCTTTAACCCAGGTAAAATCAACAATGCATCTGCACGACCCAACAGCTGATTTCATTCCCTCCGTCCAGAAAAGGATTTACTTGGGTCGCAACCTGATCTTTCTGGAGTTTTGCGTGGTGCTGATTTTCATGGCCCTCCACTTCATTCTTTCGCTAAATGTTTCACTTTATATTTATGCCGGGTTTCTATCGATCACACTGATCCAATTTACGCTCTATCATTTCCGATATTATGCGGCAACGAGTTTTTTTTCATTGATTTCCTTTAACCTGGCAATTTTTGTCGTTGCTTCCAGTGAAAGCCATAATACCGGTCTTTACCTTCATTTCGTTTCAGCCGGCACTGCGGCATTGGCCGTGTTCGGCTATCAAAAGTGGATCAAAGGATTGTTCTTTACCGGTCTTTCCCTTGGGTTATTCCTGGTTTTGCACCTCACCGATATCTCGATCCTGCCCTATAGGGTCTTCACACCTACTCAAGAAAGACTTTTTCTTGTGATCAACGCCTGCACCATGGCATTTGCCAGTGTCTCCTGCATTTTGTTGCTGCTCAAAATAAATAGCAACTCCGAAAAATCCCTCCTTCAAAATCAACTCATCATAAAGCAGCAATACAATGAGCTGAAAAAGACAAACTCGGAACTCGATCGTTTTGTATACAGTGCCTCCCATGATCTCCGCGCTCCACTAAGCTCCATCTCTGGTCTGGTTCAGCTGGTTCTTAATTCCAACATGGATTCACATGAAGCATATATGCACATGATCCAAAACCGCGTGGAGGCCATGGATAAGTTTATTGGAGAAATCATCGATTACTCACGAAATGCCAGGGTAGAAGTGGAGCACAAACCCATCCAGCTGAAAAGTCTGGTGTGCGAAGTTTGGGAGACCTTGAATTATTTTCAGGGATCCGATCAGGTCCAATTCGTTGTCGATATGGATCATGAACTGACCCTAATCTCAGACCCCTACCGGCTCAAAGTGATTCTCAATAATCTGTTGGCCAATTCCATTAAATATGCCGACCACAAAAAGGACTCGTTTGTAAAAGTTACATCTCAACGGATCAATGGCGTCGTAGACATTTGTATTGAGGACAACGGAATTGGCATCCACCCCGAACATCACAGCCGGGTATTTGACATGTTTTACCGTGCCACGGAATCCTCGAAGGGATCAGGCCTCGGGCTGTTCATCGTGCTGGAGGCGATCAATAAAATGAATGGATCCATCAGAATGAATTCTGAATTGGGAAAAGGAACAGCATTCACTATCTCACTGCCCAGTGCCGTTCCAACCAATTGATGCTATAAATTCTTGCCAAAACTATCTTCGGAAACGAGCGTCACGTCCTCTTTATTGCCTTTTAATAGCTGGTAGTACGCTCATTTCGTATTTTTGATTATGAAAAATCTGACCTTAATGATTACGGCTTTGCTGTCATTACTGATAACCCAGGCAAAGGCCCAATCCGATCCCATTCGCATCGGCATTGTGGGGTTGACGCATGATCACGTAAATGGGATACTCAGCCGGCCAGAGTTCGGTGACATCCACATCGTTGGGATTGCGGAACCCAATCCCTATCTCGCCAACAAATATGCACATCGATATGGGTTTGATCGGAAAATCGTTTACAACACCTTGGAGGAAATGATCGCCGCCACCAAGCCGGAAGCCGTTGCAGTCTTTGGCCCGATCAATGAACATTTAAAAGTGGTACAAATCTGCGCACCGTTGGGGATCCACGTGATGGTTGAAAAACCCTTTGCGGTAAGTCTGGACCATGCTAAGGAGATGGTCGCATTGGCAAAAAAATACAACATCCAACTTCTGACCAATTATGAAACGACATGGTATGCCACCAATCACCGCGCATATGAACTGATCCATGACCAACAAGCCATAGGCGACATCCGAAAAATGGTTGTGCATGATGGTCATCAAGGCCCAAAAGAAATTGGAGTGAGCGCTGAATTTCTGGGCTGGCTTACCGATCCCATTCAAAACGGCGGTGGCGCTATCATGGATTTTGGTTGTTACGGTGCTGACTTGATCACCTGGCTGATGAAAGGACAAAGACCGACTTCTGTCATGGCGGTCACACAGCAAATCAAACGTGATGTATATCCCCGTGTGGATGACGAAGCCACCATCGTACTGACTTATCCAAAGGCTCAGGGAATCATTCAAGCCTCCTGGAATTGGCCTTTTGGCCGAAAAGACATGGAAGTGTACGGAGAGCATGGCTATGTCATGAGTGATAACCGTACTGATCTCCGCTATCGCAAAAGTGAAAACGAACAAGAAATAAGAGAAAAACTAAATGCCCGCGATCTACCTTATGATGATCCTTTTGCCTTCTTCGCCGCAGTGGTAAAAAGGAAAATAATAATGACAGCCCATGATCTATCCGCCATGGACACGAACCTCATCGCGATAGAAATCCTCGAAGCCGCAAAAGAAAGCGCCAGAACGGGAAAAGCCGTTCAGTTAAAATGACGCTTTTATCCGCATGGGCAGTTCATGATTTAGACGTACGGTACGTATTCAATTTCAACTGAAAATCTCCAGTCGTGATTGAATCGGCTTCTCACTCGGTTTATCAACCTGTTCGGTTTTCACTTTAATGATCATACGTTCACGGTTTCTTGGTAAAATGGGGCCCACACCAGCAAGACCGACCCCGATTGCTGCAAGAACGATGATAAAAATAAAGTAGGTGATTCGCAGAATTCTTTTGAATCGTTTCATAATAAAATGGAGAATAATTTAGCCCTTGCGCATGGGCAACGGTAAATGAAATTGTTTAGAAAAAGGATCATTGCCCGTTCTGGGCACGGGGAGAGAAAATTACCCCAGGTAGTGCGGAAATTCCTCCTCGTGGTTTTGAGGAATTATCTTGTTGGAAACGAAATACACACTCCGAATGCCAGAAAAAAGCACCTTCGAAACTTGAGTGAGCCGGGTACGGGTCAGTTGGTTGTGAACGAAAACGATACCGTTCAATTCCGGTTTGTAAAAGCTGACTGAGTGCTTGTTCTTGCAAACATGAACGGTTGTCTTATTAAAGGAAAACCTTCCTCCTATCTTGGAAAGATGGGAAAATACCCATTCTGTTGTGACGCCATCCTGAGTACGAGCCTGACAAATGTTTGCTCCCCCTGAAAATGCAAAGAGGCTTAACAAGGTCAGGATTTGAAACTTCCTGAACAATTGGGATTTTATATTACCCGGCCGATGAGTTGTCATATTTCAAAGGTAGGATTTTTTGGGCCTAAACATAGGCAAAGAAATCAATCTTAACTTTTACAGTCTTATCCAAATATTATCTTTGCGCCAATTGTTTACCATGAAACGCAAACAGCACGTTATCACCATCCTCATCCTGGGCGCGCTGGCCACAATTAGTCCATTCTCTATTGATATGTATTTGCCTGGCTTTCCCGCCATCGCAGCCGACCTGGGAACATCCATTGCCCGGGTGCAGCTTTCTTTAACGAGTTATTTGGTGGGCATTGCGGTTGGTCAGCTTGTCTATGGGCCAATGCTCGATCGGTTTGGTCGCAAGACGCCATTGTATGTTGGGCTCGCGATTTATGTTGTGACTTCGTTGGTCTGCGCATTTACGACATCGGTTGACGCCCTCATCTTTATGAGGTTCTTGCAAGCGCTGGGGGGCTGTGCTGGGATCGTAGCTGCGCAAGCGCTCGTTCGCGATTTGTATCCGCTCAACCAAATCGCCCAGGCTTTTTCATCACTTACGCTGGTCATCGCCGTATCGCCCATGGTGGCACCCACCGTGGGTGGTTATGTCACAGCGGCATTCGGATGGAATTATGTATTTGTTATGCTTGCCGTCATTACTGCATTGATTGTTGTGGCCGTCTATTTTGTATTGCCCCAAGGGAGAAAAGCAGACCCTTCTATCTCCCTTAAACCCAAAGCGGTATTGAAAAGTTTTTATAGTGTGGTGAAGGAACCGCAGTTTCTCGTGTATGGTTTGTCAGGGGGAATTGCCACGTCGGCCACATTCGCCTATATCGCCGGTTCACCTGAAGTCATGATCACGATGTATGGCTTCAGCGAACAAGAATATGGATGGATATTCGCTTTCCTGGCATTCGGACTGATTGGATCAACACAGCTCAACCATATTTTTTTAAAAAGATACACAAGCCAACAAATCATCTATGTGGCGTTAGTGTACCAGACCATGATCGGTGTATTACTGCTCGCCGGAACATGGTATGAATGGTATAGTCCATTTGGGCTAATCGGAATGATGTTTATTTTTCTTACCGGTCAGGGTCTGACCAATCCCAACGCAACTGCGCTGACGTTGGCTCCATTTACCAGGCACACAGGAAGCGCAGCATCCCTTAATGGGTGCATACGAATGGCGATTGGTGGGATGATGACAGGGCTTGTCAGTGCGCTGCACAACAACACGGCAGTGCCGATGGTTGGTGTGATGGTGTTGTGCGCGGTGGGCGGGCTTTTGATTTTATTGCTGGGGAAAAGAAAACTCAGATTTCCAGCCAATAAACAAGTTGTTGAAGAAGAAGGGACGGTGTTGATTTAGACGTTAAGGTCTCCCTTTTCAATTGCCCGGGTGATCGAATTGACCACGGCATCCAATTTATCAGCCGACCGCTGAAGATGCTCCAGGTAAATTTTCTCGTCTTCTTTCAGTTCAATGGTTCGCATTAAATTGATCAACCCAAGAATACTGGCTACCGGAGCCCGGAGTTCGTGCGCATTGATAAAAGCATATTCCTCCAAAGCCTTGTTCTTCGACTCCAGTTCACGTGTGCGATCTTTGACCAATGTTTCCAGATTTTCATTAAAGCCCATGATTTCCTCCGACTGCGCTTGAATCTCTTCATTTTGTGCTTGTATCTCATCCGTTTTCTTTTGGATTTCCAGCGTACGTTCCCGTACTTTTTCTTCCAGTAGCTTATTGTCTTCCAGCAGTTTTCTCTCTCTGTAACGAACATAAGCAAAGATTAAAAAGACCGTTGCCAATGTACTTAATACATAAAACCACATGGTTCGCCAAAAAGGCGGAGATACAACAAACTGAAGCGTGGCTTCCTGAGCATCCTTGAAATCACCGGTATCCGATGTCCTCAACCGGAAAACATAATTTCCCGGAGGCAGACTTGAATAGGTGGCGGAATGATCCCGACTACTGATCCAATCACGGTCATAATTTTCGAGTCGGTACTGAAAACTGAGTGCAGCAGGGTTTTGATACCATATCCCCAAATAACTTAGGGTGATGTCGTTTCGATCATGACTAAAAATGAGATTGCCAGAAATATCAATTGCCTGATCAAATATATTCAGACCATTAATTACGGATACCGGGCTGGTTATTGCCAGATCACTGATCGGTGCATACCTTATAATTCCTCCATCTGTTCCAAAAAAAATGCGGCCATGATCATCCTTTGCGACCGCATTCAGATTAGCCTTTTTATCGCGAATACCCATTTCATCACCCAGGTACCGAATCTTATTCCTTTTTACATCATAAATATCGATTCCTAAATCATGCATTACCACCAGGTTGCCATACTGATCTGAAGAAAACCCATTAATATTATTATCGCGCAACGGTGTTTCTTTCCCAAAAGGCAGAAACGAAGTACCATCAAATTTGTAAATCCCATCGGCCTGAACATTCACCCAAATAGCATGATCACAATCCTCAGCAAATCCATACACCACTTTTGAATTCAATCCTTTTTGGTAGTGGTGAAAGCCCGCATGGTCCAGCATATCAACCCCCTTTCCATCCGTGGCAAACCATTTCCTGTTTTGACTATCAATAAAAACCTGGTAGATATAGTCGGTGATTAATCCGTCCCCACTACCATAGTTATGGACCGTAAGTTGTTCGCCCGAGAAATTAATCTGTGTACCTCCGCCCAGTGTAGCCAGCCATACCACATTTCCCTTGCCTGTAATGCTCAATACATTTCCATTTCTCAATTCGCGATTGAGGTACCGAATTGTTTTTGTTTCCGGATGAATGCGTATTACTCCTTCTCCGTATAGTCCGGCCCAAATGTATCCGGCCGAATCCACAAACAAACTGATAATGGTATATTTCCGATAAGGGGTATTCATCAGCTGCCTTTCTGTTATGGTAACGCCCGATTCATTCACCCGACGTTTGAATAAACCTTCACTATTAGAAAACCAAATGCTCCCTTGTTTGTCGATCGCCAAAGCCACAACATTTACATCCTTTGCTGGATTCAGCGTTTCAATGTATTCCAACTTATCTCCCAGCGTCCTCATCACTCCGGTTTTTGATCCAGACCAAATGTTCCCTTCACGATCTTTCAAAAGCGAATTGATAGCCATAAATCCGGGACCCGCATTTGCATTGTATATTTTGATTTGGTCCTCCTTACGGTCATACACCACAAGCCCAGTTTCAAGCGAGGAAATCCACACCTGGTTCCCGTTAAACAAAAAATCATTGATCGCTCCATAAGGCCATTTCATCTTAATCAATGTTTTATACTTTGAAGTGACTGGATCATAGTTGATCACGCCGGCATCTTCGGTGCCCATCCACATAGTATAATTTTCGCCTGGCACCAGTTTCTTAATAATGTTATCCGGTAAGCCGTTTTTGTAATGGAGCACTTTCACCTTTACTTTCTTTTCTCTTAAGGTTACGATGGCAACACCCCCATCCGTTCCAACCCACACATTACCTTGTCGGTCTTCTGCGATATCATAAATATAAAGGTCAGGTATGCTGTCCGTTTCATCCAACCGATAAAGTCGTTCCTGGGTAAAGTAATACAAGCCATCATTCAAGGTAGAGAACCAAAGATTTCCCTTTTGATCAAACAAAATATCAGATATGGGTTGGGTAGCAGATCCTTCGGCCGGATCGAAAGGATGAATGACGCCCTTCTCAAGAAACATGACCTTGCCATTGTGTAGACCGATCCAAATCCTGCCAATGGAATCTTGCGCCAGAGCCGTCACATTTTCATCCGGCAAACTGTCTTTAACCGTATATCGCCTATAGTTGATCCCATCAAATCGAAACAGACCCTTGTTGGTACCGTACCAAATAAAACCTGTCTTATCCTGAAAAAGAGTATTGACCTGAACGGGTTCGTTCTTCTTTAATAAATAGTAATTTTGAAAGTAAGGAACCTGGCCA
>JAYVXP010000072.1:0-21703 GCA_043785125.1 Bacteroidia bacterium | reverse complement strand
GAGGTCTCGAGCGGATTCGAACCGCTGTAGGAGCTTTTGCAGAGCTCTGCCTAGCCACTCGGCCACGAGACCTTTTTAGTCATTGGTCACTTGTCATTGGGCTTTGCCATCGGTCAGGGTCGCTAACCTCGGACATTGAACCTTACCTGCCCACCAAAGCTTTTTAGCGCCGGTGAGGACCTTGCACAATTTTGTCTTCAAAACTAACAATTGCTACCCTCCTATGCCAAAGCTTCGTCGGGCAAGCAAAAATAAAGAAGGTGGCCGAAACCACCTTCTTTTTTGAATAAGGATTATTCGGCTTTCGCTTCGCCTTCCGCTGGGGCAGACTTGGCTTTCGATGCACTCATTTTCTCTTTCAACGCGCTCAACGCTTCGATGTCGCCCAGGGTAGACTTTTCAGCTTCCTGATTGATCTTGTCGATCGTCTTGCCCTTGGGTGCCACCGGCTTCTTCTTCACTTGCTGCTGCTGGGGCTGAACGGGTGCCTTGTCTTCTTCATTGGAATACATGGCCCTGTGGCTCAACACAATTCTCCGGTCGTCTTTCGAGAATTCCTGTACTTTGAAGTCCAGGCTCTCTCCTACTTCTCCCTTCGAACCGTCTTCCTTCACCAGATTTCTCGCTGCACAGAATCCTTCAATACCATAAGGTAATTCCAGAATCGCGCCTTTTTCATTCTTGTTGATGATGGTACACTTGTGAACCGATCCCATGGTGAAGATCGTCTCGAATGTATCCCATGGATTTTCTTCCATGTGCTTGTGGCTGAGTGCCAACCGGCGGTTTGCCGAGTCGAGCTCCAACACCACTACATCCAGGTTCTCTCCTACCTTGGTGAACTCGGAAGGGTGTTTCACCTTCTTCGTCCAGGATAAGTCGGATACGTGGACCAGGCCGTCGATGCCTTCTTCCAATTCGATAAACAATCCGAAGTTGGTGAGGTTACGTACGATGCCGCGATGGCGTGTGCCCAATGCATATTTTGTAAGGATGTCCTGACGTGTCCATGGATCTTCTGTCAGTTGCTTGATGCCCAACGACATCTTCCGCTCGTCGCGATCGATGGTCAGCACCACTGCTTGCAGTTCGTCGTTCACCTTCAGGAAGTCCTGAGGATTGCGCAGATGTTGTGACCAGCTCATTTCACTTACGTGGATAAGGCCTTCAACACCGGGTTGCAGTTCGAGGAATGCGCCATAATCGGCAACATTCACGATTCTGCCCTTCACCTTCGAACCAATAACAATCTCGGCCGGCAGCGATTCCCATGGATGAGGAGTCAGCTGTTTCATGCCTAGAGAAATTCTCTTCTTGTCTTCATCAAAGTCGAGGACAACCACCTTCACCACCTGGTCGAGTTTCAAAAGCTCTTCCGGATGATTGATGCGACCCCACGATATATCGGTAATGTGAAGCAGTCCGTCCACACCTCCCAGATCGATGAACACACCGAAGTTGGTCATGTTCTTGATCACGCCTTCGAGCACCTGTCCTTTTTCAAGGTTGGTGAGGATGGCGGCTTTTTGTTGTTCCAGATCTTTCTCAATCAACACCTTGTGTGAAACGACTACGTTGTCGTTGGTGTAATTGATTTTCACCACCTTCACCTCAATCGACTTGTTGACATAAATATCAAAGTCGCGAATCGGCTTGACGTCAATTTGTGAACCGGGCAAAAATGCCTCAATCCCAAACACATCGACAATCAAACCACCCTTGGTGCGGCGTTTTACAAATCCTTCAATCACCTGATCTTTATCCAGTGCAGTCTGTACATATTCCCAGCCCTTCACCAATTTTGCTTTTCTGCGGGAAAGGATCAACTGACCCATGGCGTTTTCACGCTCTTCGATAAACAAGTCCACTTCGTCACCGATTTTCAGGTTCGGCATGTCCTTGAATTCCGCCAGCGGCACCAAACCATCGGATTTGAAACCGATGTTCAGGATCACGTCACGGTTGTTGATTCCCACCACAATACCTTTCACCACTTCGCTTTCGCTTACTGTCGTAACGGTACCTGAATATTGCTTTAATAGTTCTTCACGTTCGCGGGTAGAATAGCCTTCACCAAAACCCTTGGTGTCAAAAGCATCCCAACTGAAATTTTCCAATGATACGTCGGAGGCGGTAGAAGCCCGGCGGTTGTTCACGTCGTGAATTACCCGGCTGATGCCTTCTTCTTCTTCGGCTTTTTTGGCGGCCTTGAATTCCGCCAGTTCGTCTTTTTCCAGGTCTACTGTTTTTACATCTACGTCAATATCCGCTCCCATTGCAGGGAGTGGTTTTCTTGAAGATGGATCTGATTTGGAGTCTTTATCTACTCCTTTTTGCACTTTTGCCATACAATCGCCCTTTTTACATGCGGCAGACGGGCTTCCTGCCACAAATTAAGTGTATCAATCCGCTCTGAAACCAATCAAAAACGGCCCATTCTAATTGAATGGGCCGCAAAGATAATCAGAAATCTGAAATTAAAGTCTAGGGCGTAACTTCGGGTTTCAGGGTACCCATCGCATATTCCAAAACGATCTTTTGGAATACCAAACGATACTCAGCTTGTGCCTTATCGGTTTGGGCCTGAACCAGCACCCGATTGGCATTGAGGTAGGTCACAAAATCCGTAACCCCTAAATTATAACGCTCAGATTCATATTTGAAGGCAATTTCGGAAGAAGCCAATTGAGCAATGGTTGCTGCGTAAGTTCTCTTCAGGAGATCAAATGTTTTGTAGGCCTTTTGTACATCGGTCCGTACTTGAATCTCCGCATTTTTTCTAAGTATCTGGTTATTCTGGTAAAGCACCTTTTGCTGGATGTAATTGGTTCTGTATTGAAAAGTCTGGTTACCACCAAAAATTGGAATGTTAAGTTGTAATCCATAATATTTCCTAAGGTTAGTGGTGGTGACTTGTGAATGAAATCCTTCAGTGACTGATCCATGCTGATGATTGTAGGCAGAGTAAACGCTATAGTATGCACCTAACGATGGCATCATGGCTCCTTTCATTGCATACATTCCATATTTAGCTCCTTCTTCATTCTTGACTGCGCGTAAGTAGTCCCCTCTGTTTTTGAGCGCTGCATCGGTCATCACCGGCAATTCCGTAATGCCGGCTGCGACAGTATTGGGATCCCATTCAGGTTTGACAACATCAAATTCATCGGAAGGATCCAATAACAGGGTCTGGGAAAGTAATGCCCTGTCATTAAGAAGGTTAAGTTCAGCTTGAAGTGCTCTTATCTCAGCGGCCTTGGCTTGGGAATCCTGGTTATATTGATCTACAGGAGATTTGGCACCCAGATTAACTTGTTCGGTAATTTGTCCAAGTTGTTTTTGCAGCACTGTAAAATTTTCATTGGCAATCCTAAGAAATTCTTCATCCAGCAAAACCAAAAGATATTGCGATGAAACAGAGTTAATCAAATCCTCGGTTGTACGATTTACATAATAAGCCTGGGCGTCAAGAAGACTGGAGGATTGCCTGGCTCTGTTTACTTGACTAAAACCACTGAAGATATTCAAATTAGCATTGACTGAACCAGTGACCTGGTCAAAAAGTCCCTGCGACAACTTTCCTGCCTGCTGGTTAAAAAAGTTACCATCAATGCGGTTTGCACTTCCGTTGGCAGAAAGCGTTGGACCCAACCCCGCAATGTTTGATAATTTTTGTATCTGGTTGACGTCCAGATTATTTTTCTGCTGATTTAACAAAATGCCATTACGCAAAGCCAATTTTATTGCGTCCTCGTACGAGAGTACTCTACGCGGGCTTTGTGACTGTGCCTTTACGCCTGCACTGAACAGAATGACTGCAATAAGTAATATCCCTCTTCTCATGATTACTATAAATTCTATTTGACCAATTCATCCGACTGTATCGCACCGTCGACTACCTGCACGATGCGCTTGCTTCTTCTGGCATTTTCTTCGGAATGGGTTACCTGAATAATGGTAATCCCCTCTTCATTCAGTTTTTGGAAAATGTCCATGATGTGTTTTCCCTGATCCGAATGCAGGTTACCCGTTGGCTCATCGGCGAGCAATAATTTGGGTTGCCCCACGATGGCACGGGCGATGCCCACCAATTGTTGCTGTCCTCCGGAAAGCTGTTCCGGAAACAAATCCTTTTTGGCCACCATGTTAAAGCGATCCAGCATCTCGGCCACCATGCTTTTACGCTGACTCCCGTTTACGCCCTTGTATAGCAATGGCGTTTCAATATTTTCGTACACTGTCAGTTCGTCGATCAAGTGATAAGCCTGGAAAATAAATCCGATGTAATTCTTATGCATCTCCGACTTCTGCCGCTCCTTCATCTTATGAACCGGTTCGTCAAAAAAGTGATATTCTCCCGCAGATGGCTCATCTAGCATACCGATGATATTCATAAGCGTTGATTTGCCGGCGCCACTCGGGCCCATGAGGGTAACAAACTCGCCCTGTTGTACTTCCAGACCCACGCCTTTCAAAATGAACGTGCGCTGGAAACGGGTATCAATGTACTTGTCGATGTCTTGTAGTTTTATCATTGTTTTAGGTCATTCGTCTTTGAGCATCGTGGCTTGTCCCGCGCTACGGCAGGGATCAATAAATTGCCTGATTGCAAACAACTTAAGACCATTGACTAACGAGCAATGACTAATCACTCCCCCTGTTAGCCAACAATGGTGCCAATGGTCCATTTGGGGTTAGACGGCAAGCTTTTGAAGAAAGTTACAATTTTAATCGTCCGGTGGTGAAAAAAGGTGTCCGGAATCGGATACAAAATTAGTTCAAAGTTCCCACCTACGCGAGGCGTTTCGGCGCACAAGCAAGGATCCAGGTTCGAGGGCGTTGGACATTGGACTTTGGACATTGAACTCTAAACTTAATACCTGATGGGTTCTGAACTAAAACACGATCGGGTGCAAAATCACATCAACCCTCCGGTTCATGATCATCCCGCCAAACGTCTCGTTGCTGTAGACGGGATTATCAAGGCCCCAGTCTTTTCGGTGAATGATGCCTTCGGGTATGTTTTTTTGAATCAGCAATTCGTGGACAGCTTCGCTGCGCATTTTGGAAAGCCATTCGTTGTAACGCCTGCCACCAATCGGGTCGGTGTGACTGATCAGTTGAATTTCAAATTTCTCCAGGATGTTGGGAATGGAATCGAGCCATTGGTAGAGATCCATGATCTGGTATTTATTGATATCATAGCTTCCGCCTTCAAAGTAAATGCTCTTCCTGATTTCTTCTTTTTGCTGGGCTCCTGACCAAAAAGGAACCAGGACAAATAACAGAAACAGTCTTGCATGCATGTTCTCAATTTAATAATTATAGCATGAACAAAAGCCTGATAACCCCAACCTTATGGCTGGGGTTATTTGAACTGGTCGCTCACCGATGCCGGCACTTCACACCCCTCCTGTTGCCGGGTATCAGCCAGGTGAAATATCTTCCAATGACCGTCATCCCCTTTAAAAAGATGGAATGCATCCACACCACAGTGACTGAATTTCTTTCCAAGATAAAAAGCATATTTAGCCCACACTTGTGCAAAATTTTCATCCACCTGCACCAGCACATCCCAGATCGGCTCGCTCCAGGCTTCGGGATGGGCTGTTCCCACCGCTTTTAAGAATTCGTCAAGTGGCTCCGGTTTCAGAACCGGTTTGCCATTTTTTCCTTTGAAAACGGATACAAAAGTAACGTCTCGTACAAAAGCACTGTGCACCAGGGCACTGTCTCCTTCGTGTATTCCGTCAAAAAGGGCCCTGATGGGTGCCATAATCGCGTCATTCCGTGTAGAAGGCTGGGAAAACGTTGCCCCTGAGCACAAAATAATCAGTCCGGCAAGGATGCTTTTTTTCATAGTTGGTGTTTGAGGGATCAAGATTGAAATATTGCTCAAACCAGCCTATTGCAATTACAGGAATGGCACTTTCATTATTAAGTCTTATTTTTAATGCTTCCTACTAACCCTTTACTATGAAAAGGCACTTTTTATTACTTTTCATGTCGCTTTGCTGTAGCCTTGTGATGGCCGACAGCCTTACAGACAGTCTTGAAAATGCGTTGAAGACTGCGCAAGGTGTACAGAAAGTAAAGACCCTCAACGAGTTATTTCGTACCTATCTGAATTCTGATCCGGTAAAGGCAACGGGATTTACGCGTGAAGCGCTGGCCCTTGCAACACAGATTGAAGACACCAAAGGAATAGCAGCGTCCTACAACAACCTGGGTATAGCCTATCGCAATCAAGGGGCCCTTGAAAAAGCGTTGGAATATTATCTGCTGTCATTGAAAATATATGAAACGCTGGAGAATAAGGAAGGCATCGCCACTTCGAAAAACAATATTGGCAATATCTATACGCTGAAAAAAGATTATGGACAGGCGATGAAATATTTTGAAGAGTCGAACAAAGCTTTTAAAGAATTGGGTGACCAGGAAAAAATCATTGGCTCCATGAACAATCTCGGCAATCTTCACAGTGACTTGCAGCTCTATGAGCAGGCATTGAAATATTATTCCCAGGCCTGGCAGCTTAGCCAGAAGAGTGGAAAACAGTTTTCCGATGCACTCAGCAACATGGGCAATTTGTTCTTCCGCCAGGGGAATTACCAGCGCGCTATCGAATATTATCTGCGCGCTTTGGACCTTGCCAAAAAAGAAAATGATAACCTGGCCATTCTTAACATCACAGCAAATCTGGGTGAAGTCTATGCCCGTGCAGGTCAGGGAAACAAGGCTGAAGAAAATCTTGCCGCTGCCCTGGCTATGAGTAAGTTATTGCAGGCCACTTTGGTTGAGCCCCAGATTTATAAAAGCATGTCGGCAAATTATGCAAAGCAGGGCAAGATGAAAGAAGCTTACGACTTGATGATGCAATACGATGCCGCCAGGGAAAAAATCTATGGCGAAGAAAGTAGCCGTAAAATTGCGCAAATGGAAATGGCCTTGAATATTCAGGAAAAAGAAAAAGAAGTGGACGCCCTCAAAAAAGAGGACGTTATCAAGTCCCTTGAACTTCGCAATACCCGCATGATTATCACCAGCATTGTGCTGGGAACAATCGTCCTGATTGCCGGATTTAATCTTTTCTTCGGTACGCGGAAGCGGCATGCCAACTCCAATGCACCGCGCTGAGGCAAAAATCCTTCAGGAATCGATGACCCAAAGTGCCAGCCTGTTGCGTCACATGCGCACCGTGGAATTGGTAATGGAAGCGTACGCCGAAACGTTGGGCGAAAACAAGGAAGGGTGGGCCATTGCAGGACTTCTCCATGACGCTGACTACGAAAGTTATCCTGATCAGCATCCCCATATCATTGTAGAAAAGCTGCTTGCTTTGGGGGAAGAAAGTATCGCCCATGCCATCGCCGCTCACTACACCCATTGGAATGTGAGTTACGACTCCCTATTGGACAAATTCCTCCAGGCGTGTGATGAACTGACCGGTTTTATTGTGGCTTGTTGTCAGGTACGCCCGGATGGAATCAGCAGCCTTGAACCCAAATCGGTAGTAAAGAAGCTGAAAGACAAGGGGTTTGCAGCCAAAGTTGATCGCGGGGAAGTATATAAAGGGGTGGAATTGATCGGAATCGACCTCACCCAGCATATTTTCTTCATTATTGAAGTACTCAAAAAGAACCGTCAAGAACTGGCGATCTAGTGCCGTTACAAATCATAAAACTTATTAATCTTGCAGCATCAGCTTGTTGCAATCAGCACTGTGCCCCAGTACTTTTATCTTTTAATGGTTTGTGGGTCACTGACCAGGCTCAAAAGAAGCTGATCCCGCCAAAATTTTAACCAAACCGATTTCCAAGTCTGGATGCGAACTGCTACATTTGAAACAACAAACTCAAAAATTTATGTTTGAACAAGTTATAGGCGAAGGAGCCAATATTTTCATCACCATCGTAGCGGTGTTGATCGGTTTTATTGCTGGCATGAGCTATGCGGATTTTGTTAAAGTCAAGAAGGAACAGAACAACGATCACTAAAAATATTTCCCCCATAATAGAAAAGCCCTTCGGTTTCCGTTGGGCTTTTCTATTTATCCGGCCTTGGGCCTGAATAATTTCTATTAATGACCTGCAGGGGTCTCGGTAACCGTGGCGTTGGTGTAAGGAGATTTGTATGTCTTCTCAAATTCCTGCCATGCATTTTGGCCTTTCTTATAATGTCCATCGCCAAAGAACAACAGATACTTGTGAAATTCCTCCGGTTTGCGATATCCCGCAATTGGAAATGCAGACGCATAATCTTCATCCAAAAAAACAACCGTCGGAAAACTCATTTGGTTGTTTAACAAGGCCATGGCCAATTGGTGGCTTCCTTTGTTGCCATAGGGAACAAATTTGTACGTTGTGCCATTGAAGACGACATCTTCTGTTTGCTCTGCATTGAATTTTACCGGGTAGAATTTTTCGTTGAGGAGTTTTGCCACCTGAGGTTCATTGAAAGTGTTTTTGTCCATCACCTTGCACCAGCCACACCAGTCGGTAAACACATCGATAAATATCCGGCGCTTTTCCGTTTTGTTTTTTTCAATAGCTTGTTCAAACGTCATCCATTGAACAGGGCCTTCTGCTGCAATGATCGTTTTGGTAGATGCCGTAACCTGGGCCTCTGCGGCAGGGGTTAAAATCAACAGTAGGAGTAATCCCAAAAAATATCGCTTCATAATTTTTATCATTCTGATCTCCACAACAAATTTAAGCAGAAAATGAATCCAAACCTTGATTATAAAAGGGAGGGCAATTGTAACCCTTTCCATTCGTTAAGGTATTGATTGTACGAAAAACGTTGCTGGCTGTTCGGTTTCGTACAAAGGGGCAAGACAAACTGTTAAAAATTACCCCCAATTGGTCGATTTCAGATCTGGCACAACAATAGTAGCTTTGAATACTGTGAAAATGAGACTTTCCCATAGAGACCTTCTTCTGTTGCTCGGAATCCTGGTTGCTGTTGTCATTGCGGTGACAACATTGGTCTATCAGGAAACCACGAATTCCGGCAAACAAACCTCGGCGCCACCCAAAAGCAGCCTGAACCTCAATCCCTCTGTGATGGCCAAAAAACTTTTTGAAAAAGTTAATTTGTAATATTCCTGATTCTAATTCATATCCTTTTCGCGATAAGCATAATAGTGTAAAACCGTTTCAATGGCTCTCTTGATGGCCTCATTGATCGGAAAAAAATCCCTGGCCAAATCCGCATCAATGGCATGGAGTTGCATGTAAAAATGGCTCATGACGGGCACGGGATCTCCTTCATCAATCCCCTTTACTGCCAACTGGTATGCTTCGGATTGCTCGGTTTTGATAATCTGACAAGTGACTAATTCATTTCTGCCGTATTTATTGGTACGCGCAGAATAGCCAAACAAGCGACAGATTAATCCGCGTGAAGCGTATTGCGAACAAAGCCCCGCCCCTCCTTGTGTCGGGTTCAATAGGGTACACAATCTTGATTCCACCGTACCCAATTTCTCAAGCCATTCCTCCGCCTTCCCCAGACGGTACTGCGTCAAGGCAAAGGGAAGAAACTCTAATACCGTTGCTTCAATGTCGGGCTTGAAACAACATTTTCCACACCCTGCCTTACAATGCAAAGACGATTTTGATTGGAACTTTGCTATCTCCTCATCCAACTCATTAAAGAGTTTTTCGACCGCAAATACTTTCTCCTGTAATCGCATGGTGGAACTGTTCTTTATATCGGTTTCGGCGCAGACAGCGCGATCCAAAAAAATCAGTGATCACAAAGAAAGTCTAAATTAATCGTCCCCGCCACTACCCCAAAGTCAGGACTTGTGGATTTTCAAAAATTCGTCTTGACGAATAATGGAAAAGGTTTCCTTTTGAGAACCGGGAACCGTATTTTAGAGATTAAATTAAGGGCATCTCTAAAAACCCTGTCTTTTATGGCCTCAACCCATCACCCTTCTCCAGAAGAGAAAGTAAAAGGAGTTTTTGAGACGCCCTTAATATTGTTGATTGTAAAAATCTTACCATGAAAAAATATTCTTACCTGGCGACATTGATCATCGGAATTGTGATTCAAGCGTGTCAACTGAAACCGGAAAATTCCAATCTCTCTTATTATGATTTGGGTGAGAATGGCGTGAAAACCGGAGGCGTGAAAATGATTCCCATCATGAATGGCAAATATAAGGTCTGGACCAAACGAGTTGGAAATAATCCCAGGATCAAGCTTTTACTGCTCCATGGCGGGCCAGCCTTCACACACGAATACTTCGAAAGCTTAGATAGTTTCCTGCCAAAGGAAGGAATTGAATATTATTACTATGACCAATTGGGTTCTTACTACAGCGATCAGCCTACCGACAGCAACCTGTGGACCACAGATCGTTTTGTGGAAGAAGTTGAAGATGTGCGCAAGGGGCTTGGTTTGGACAGCAGCAATTTTTTTCTACTGGGCTCCTCCTGGGGAGGCATACTGGCGATGGAGTATGCATTGAAGTATCAGAAAAATCTCAAAGGGCTGATCATCTCCAATATGATGTCGAGCGCACCGGATTATGGAAAATATGCCAACGATGTACTGGCCAAACAAATGGACCCTAAAGTCCTGGAAGAGCTGCGATCGCTGGAGTTCAAAAAGGATTTCACCAATCCACGCTACGAAGAATTGTTGTTTTCCCACTACTATTCAGAACACATTTGCCGATTGCCCCTGGGTCAATGGCCTGATCCCGTTAACCGGGCTTTCAAACATTACAATAAAACGATTTATTCACTCATGCAGGGGCCGAGCGAATTTGGTATTTCCGGAAGATTGGAAAAATGGGATATCAAAGCAGATTTACCAAAGTTGAAAATACCCACGCTCACCATTGGCTCCCGGCACGACACCATGGATCCCGAACACATGAAATGGATGTCTACACAAGTAGCAAAAGGGCGTTATTTATTTTGTCCCAATGGAAGCCACCTCAGTATGTGGGACGATCAGGAACATTATTTTCCGGGGGTTATTCAGTTTTTGAAGGATGTGGATTCGGAGCATTTTGGAAAATAGGGTTCAACGTTTAATGATCAATGTTTATACATGGAAAGTTCTATTTTAATGAAGTGATCAAAAGGAAGTTGGAGAATTGTTCAGTTCTTACTTTTCTTTTGCTTACCCAAAAGAAAAGTAACAAAAGAAAAGGGTCCCACGAACACTGCTCGTCTCCCCGCTGCTAACCCCGCCTTGACACCTCACAGGCCCTCGACTTACGCCGCGCTGTTCGTGGACGCCCACCCACCGCTAACTTCCGCTGGATTACAGTTTCATGCGTGATTTTGACTCAAAGTTTAAATTCAGATTTGTTGTCACCCACTTCAACAAAAAAAAACAATTTGATTTAACCTCACAAAAATGGTTTAAAGTTCAAGGTTCAATGTTGTTCCCCTTAACATTAAACCTTGAACTTTAGACATTAAACCAAATTAGTTTCCATTGTAATAGTGGTATTAAGCAATTTTGATATTGGGCAATTGGCTTTTGCGTCGGCGGTACATGCATCAAATTTTTCCTTGGAAATACCAGGGACTTTTGCTGTTACGACCAAATGAGATTCGGTGATCGCACCGTCGCCCAATGTAATCGTGCAGGTGGTGGTAATATCCTCGGGCGTAAATCCAGCTTCACCAAAAGAAAAACTCAGTTTCATTGTAAAACATCCTGCGTGGGCGGCGGCGATGAGTTCTTCAGGATTGGTTCCTACCCCATCGGCAAACCTTGAATTAAATGAGTACTGGGTGTTGTTTAATACCGTGCTTTGAGAAGTAAGGACTCCTTTTCCTTCCTTGCCACTTCCCTTCCAATTTGCTGTTGCGTTGCGTTTCATAATAGATTAATATTTTGATTTAGTGATCAACAAAATTAATTGCGAAATAGTTAGAAATCCACCATTTTATTTTGAAAACCTGAGAACCACTCCTTCAAGGCTTCATTTTCCGAAATATCCAACGATTGAAAAATATCACAGGCGAATTCCACTGACGCTTTCCCGCTGGCCGTGATAATCCCCTTGCTTGTAACAGAAGGGGCCTTTCGATACAGCCCGATGCCCCCATACGGTGGCACGACGGTCTGGAGATAATCCATGTCATTGCTGGTGTGCTCTACCTCGTCCAATAGCCCCAGGCGCGCCATAAAAAGCGTAGCATTACAAATAGCCGCAACCGCAATCAGATTCTCCACACAATGATATACCAGGGCTGCAATATCTTGATTTTTCATTCCTTCCCAGGCTGTACCGCCCGGAAGAATCAACATAGCCGTGTTCGAGGAATCCAAATCGTCCAGGTCAGTCCGGGGAAGGAAATCCAGATCAGGGCATATGGACATTCCACCCATCGTCATTTTGGGAGACTTGTCGATGGATATGGTTTTGATTTGGTAGGCCTTACTTTTATTAATCCCGACCAGGGCATAGGAAGGCCCCCAATCGGCCATGCCATCAAATACAAAAAGCAGAACTGTCTTTTTTTTCATGGAAATGATTCAAGATTTAGAAAATACTTTTTGCGGTTTGTTCGAACTTTGATCAATCCCTCCGGGTCATTTTCCTAAAACTATTTTTCATCCTCGGCAAAGGTCAGAACGTAACCGTTATTATCCATTATGGAAAATTCGGTGGCGCCATAAAAAGTTTTTTCCAAACCCCGAAGCAAGGTGACTTGATCTTTAATTTTTTCGAAATATTCCCGGATTTGAATCACCTTGATGTAGAGTAACAATGAACCGCCGTCTTTCCGGCTTATTTCTGGCAATTTATCTTCAAGGTTCTTAAATGTTTGAAACATAAACGTGACATTGCCCGAAGACATCATGGCCCAATCATAGTCGCCCTGTTCCGGGACGGTAGTAATCAGATTGAATCCCAGAGCTGTATAAAATTCAATGGTCTTGTTGATGTCGTTGACAAAAATGTTGGGGGCTAAACTTTCCATATATTTTTATTTAGGTATTTATTCGTGGTTGGCTAGTTTCTTACAATTTGATAATGAAGCGAGATCAATCCAGTAGAATAGCTTTTGGAGTCGATCAGTTGGGTCTTGATCCTTCCATTAACTCCTTGAAACAATGGCTTTCCTGTTCCAAGGATAATGGGATGTACTGCCATGGATATCTCATCCACCAATCCAGCATTCAGCAAACTCGCGACCAGGACCGCCCCGCCAAAGAGCCAGATGTCTTTCCCGGCTTCCTTTTTTATTTTGCTCACCACATGGATGAAGTCGCTGCCAATGACATGGGCCCCGGCAACCTTCGTTAACGTAGTTGAAAAAACATAGCTTTCTATTCCCGGAAACGGATTCTGACCGGATTTTTCGATCTCCTTTTGCATTACATCATAACTCTTGCGGCCAAAGAAAATAGTATCAATCCGTTTCACGAAGTCTTCCAATCCGTACTCCTGATCGTTGAAGCACCAGTCGTATTCTCCGTGTGGACCTTCTATCAGGCCGTCGAGGCTTACGGCGACTTCCAGGATTATTTTTCGGGGTGAGTTCATAATTGTTCTGTTTTGATCGGATACAAAAATTTATACCAATTTAGGATACGTAAGTGACAGCCCTATGTCAGCAGATAAAAAGATTGTGGAAAATAAGTTAGGAGATTAAAAAAAGGCCACAGATTCACAGACGGCGACCCGGATTTTTTTACCACTGAGGTCACTGAGAAATACACACAAAGAGGTAACTGAGAATGAATTTTCTCTGTTCCTCTGTGCAGGCCTCGGTGTGCTCCGTGGTAAAATGCATTGGCTGCCGGATGGAGAGTCGGATTTTTTACCACTGAGATCACTGAGAAATACACACAAAGATCACTGAGGGAATGAATTTTCTCTGTTTCACTGTGCAAGCCTCGGTGTGCTCCGTGGTAAAATTCATTGTCTGCCGGAAGGCAACCAGAATTTTATGCTATTCTTTCGTAGCCGCCAGCGTTGACAAATAATGGCTCTGGAGCTCTTCGACTAATTCAATCATCATGGTCTTGAGGCGTTCCGGGCGTTCGATTTCCACCGCGCTTCCATAGGCAAGAAGCCATCGGGCAATCCACCCCAGATTATCCGCCAGAAAAGTGAGCCGCACTTTATCTCCGAGGTCCTCTTCCGAAGCAAATCCATAAATATAACCCCGGTGTAGAGAGTCCGATTTGTTAAAAACGATAACTGCCTTCTCCAGATCCTCATGAGATTCCATATAGGTATGAAGGTAGTCGTGCAGGGAAAGAAGATTTCTTCGATCAAACTTTTTTTCTGTATTCACGAGGCTCTTAATGCGGTCGGCCCGGAAATCGCGATAATCATTTCGTATGCGGCACCAGGCTATAAGATGCCATGCGCCGCTGTAATAAAACATCCCGATGGGCTCAACCTCCCGGCGGGTCAACTGCTCCTTGGTTGAATGGTATTCCAACTCCACGACCTCTCTGTTCACCAACGCTTTTTGTATATCGGTCAAAAAATGATTTGGAAATTCAAGTTCACTGTGTGACATCTTGTGCACCTCCACGAACGACTCCAGTATTTCAAGGTGTTCCTTTCCAACTTCACTCAACACCGACTTGATTTTCATGAGGGCCGACTCAAAGGCTTTGCGCACCGATACGTCGGTCATCTTTTCCACCAGTTTACCGGCGAGTAAAATAGCGCTGGCTTCATCCTGACTGAACATGACAGGCGGAAGATGATATCCATCAACAATAAAATAGCCTTTCCCTGCTTCAGATCCAATCGGCACTCCCGCCTCCATCAATGCCCGCACATCGCGGTACACCGTGCGGAGGCTCATTCCAAAACGATCAGCAATCTCTTCGGCTTTGACAATTTTTTTGGATTGAAGATGGATAAGAATGGCCGTAAGTCGATCAATCCTGTTCATGGCCTATGATTTATTGGATTAAAGTAAACACCTGGATTTTCATCACATCTTACTTGACCCATTTTCAAATTTTAACCTGCTACCAGAACGTGCCGTAAAGCAATGCCAGGATGACAATAATGATCAGTGCGCCAACCGCAAAACCGGTGGATGTCCTGAACATGGAAACATCAACATTCAGTGTATCCTTGGGTTGCAAATGTTTTGGCGTAAGCAAACTGATGAAGATCATAACAACCACACAAATGATAAACACAAAACCCATCCGATCAAGAAATGGAATTTCTACGATTCCTGAGGCAGGATTGAATGCGGCAAATCCGGAAGATTGAAGAAAGGCAAGGTCAACGTTGCCGGGAAGAAATTTGAATACTACCGAAAGGATAAATCCACCGATGATGGCAAACATGGCGGCCGAGGCGGTAGTTCGTTTCCAGAAAAAGCCAAGGAGGAACATGGCAAATATCCCGGGTGAAACAAAACCAGTATATTCCTGAATAAACTCAAATCCACCTTTCTTGTCAATGCCCATGAGCGGTGCAATCAGTATCGCAATGATCATCGCCACCAATACGGTGATTCGTCCCATCCAGACGAGGGTTTTTTCAGGGGCTTCTTTATTGATGAAATTCTTATAGATATCCAGCGTGAAAATAGTCGAGATGCTGTTGGCCTTTCCTGCTAAAGATGCCACCACTGCGGCCGTCAATGCGGCAAAGGAAAGTCCTTTCAAACCCGTGGGCAATAAATTTAACAACACCGGATAAGCGCGGTCGGGATTCATCTCACCGTTTGAAATCATTTCCTGATGAAACATACCTTCATTGTACAAAACATAAGCAGCTATTCCAGGTAGCACGACAATGACCGGCATGAGCAACTTCAAAAAAGCCGCGAAGAGCAAACCACTCCGGGCTGTTGGCAAGTTTGCACCCAGTGCCCGTTGTGTTATATATTGATTGCAACCCCAGTAGTTGAGGTTCACCACCCACATGGCGCCAATGAGCACTGTAAGACCGGGAAGGCTGATATAGTTTGGATTGGATTGCTCAAAAATCATATCAAAATGATCACTGGCATGGCTCATCAGATAATTCAAGCCATTCATGGTGCCGGTTGAACCAAATTTTTCAGAGACTAGATTAAGGGCAAGATAGGTCGTTGCCAATCCCCCCAGAACCAGAAAGAAAACCTGAATTACATCGGTATAACCAATGACTTTCATGCCGCCGATGGTGATGATGATGGCAAAGGCAGAAAGGAAGATCATGCACAGTGTGAAATTGATTCCTGAAACGGTGCTCACCGCCAGTGCCCCCAGAAATAATATTGAAGTCAGGTTAACAATGATGTACAGTGAAAGCCAGAAAATCGCCATGATCATGCTCACGGTGCTGTTGTACCGCTGCCGCAGGAATTGAGGCATGGTGTATATTTTATTCTTGAGATAAATGGGCAAAAAGAAAACAGCAACAACAATAAGTGTGGCCGCCGCCATCCACTCATAGGCAGAAATGGCGAGCCCCATCTTGAATCCATTGCCCGACATGCCAATCATTTGTTCTGCTGAAATGTTGGATGCGATCAATGAGGCACCGATGGCCCACCAGGTCAGCGATCCCTCGGCAAGGAAGAAATCCTTTGAGTCGGGATGTGATTTTTTCTTTCGATTATAAATCCAAAAGCCATAGACAGCCACGATAACAAAGTAAACAAAGAAGACAAGGTAATCGGCGGTCTCGAGCTTTTGCATAGATCAGGTTTTAGTCCTTAGGGCGAGGTATAGCATGAACGCCATCGGAGAGCTTTACTGAATAAAAATCAGGTTCTTTTTTAAAAGTAGCAAAATATTTTTGTCGAACCTTCTCTTTGAAGAATTGTTCTTGTCCTTTCTTCACCAAGTTGATAGTGCAACCACCGAACCCACCTCCCATCATCCGGGCACCAACGATCTCATTCTTGTCCTCTTCGGCTATCGAAACAAGCATATCCAGCTCAGGACAACTGACATCGTAAGCCTTGCTCAACCCCCAATGGGTTTCGTACATCAATGCTCCAAAACCTTTCAGGTCAGCCGCTTGAAGCAAAGTTGCCCCTTGTTGTGTGCGGGCGATCTCCTCTACCACGTAAAGGCATTTGATGAAGGTGTCCTCCCCTAACTTGTCCTGATACTCGTACAACAGCACCCGTGAAACGTCACGCAAGGATTGCACTTTTGGTTTGTCCTTGCGAATGATGGCAAGTCCATTTTCACAAGAGGCCCGCCGATCATTGTAAGCTGAAGAAGCCAGGGAGTGTTTTATTTTAGTGTCCACGAGCAAAATATCATATTCCGGAAAGCTGAAAGGGAAATATTGATGCGTCAGGCTGCGGCAATCCAGAAGCATGACCGTATCTTTTTTGCCAAACAGACTTGCATATTGATCCATGATGCCTACATGGGCGCCGACAAAGTGATGCTCTGAGCTCTGGGCAATCCGGGCAATTTCAAGCCGACCAAGATCCAGATCAAAAATTTCATTGATGGCAAAGCCAAACCCACACGACAATGCAGCAGAGGAAGACAACCCACCACCGGCGGGAATATTTCCACCAAAAACACAATCCACTCCTTTTACCGGAAGACCGAGTCGGTGGAAAGCATCGAGCACACCCATCAGGTAATTCACCCACACTTCGCCGGGGTTCAGATCAAAGATGGAAAAGGTCACACCTTCTTTAAAATCCTTTGCATAGATATTGCACTTCTCGTTACCACTGGGTACAATGGCAAATACCAGATGCTTGTCGATCGCTGCGGGCATAACAAATCCGTCGTTGTAATCCGTATGCTCCCCTATGAGGTTAATGCGCCCCGGAGCAAGAAAGAGGTGGGGCTGCTTACCGAATTTTTCTCTAAAAACGGCCGTGATCGAATGAATCAAATCCATAGTACAAAAGACAAGCGGCTAAAATACTGGATTCGCGTTAATCCTCACCCACAAGGATACCCGAATTTTCAATTCTTATTATACCGAAATCGGACACTCCTATCCATTACTGGACACGAGCTACATTAATATCATTCGAATTAACGGCGAATTCAAATAAATTCAGTGGCATATCCTTTGCCCTAGGAAAAGATAAATCCGGCAAAATGATAAAAAACTACTTCCTGCTTTTCTTCCGCAACCTGAGAAGACAAAAGCTGTTTTCCTCTATCAACCTTCTGGGTCTTACCGTCAGCATCCTCAGCACGGTCATTATTTATTTATATGTCCGGCATGAGTACAGCTACGATCGCTTTCACCACCATGCCGAACGCATCTATCGGGTAAATCAAACTTTTATCTGGGGTGAAAACAGCAATAATCAGTTTGCATCCACAGGCCCCGGGGTAGCCAACGCCATTGAAGCCGAGTTACCCGAAGTAGAAATGCTTACCAGCATTCACACACCCGGCAATTTTATCGTTTCCTACACGCGCCCCAACAAAGAGATTGTCTCTTTTGAAGAAGAGAAAATACTGGCAGGAGACACCAACTTCTTCAGGATGTTCAACTTCCCATTTCTGCATGGCAACCCGGAAACCGCTTTGCGTCAGGCTCAAACTTTGGTGATCACGGAATCCACTGCCAAAAAATATTTTGGGCGTGAGGATCCGATCGGGAAACTGGTTCGCCTCGGTAGCCCCGGAAACGAAGGAGAACTAAAAACATTTGAAGTAACCGGTGTGATAAAAGACATCCCTGACAATTCCTACATCCAGTTTAACGTGCTGTTATCGATGAACAGTTTTCCGGTCATTAAAAAACTGAACTGGAGTTGGATTTGGACACAACTGGAGACCTTCGTGCTGCTTGACGCTTCTGCCAAAATTGAAACCACACGCGCTAAGCTCGTAAAGATTCCAAAAAAACATGCGGAAGAAACATTGCAGCGCGCAATGAACGTTTCGTACGATGAATACATCAAGTCCGGGAAAAAATGGGAGCTCTTTTTACAACCCCTCACCAGCATTCATCTGCCACCCGAAATGGTGTATAACCGACTTAATGATTCCGGGGATATCAATATTATTTATTCGCTCATCGGCTCTGCCATCTTCATCATTTTGCTTTCGTGTGTCAACTTTATGAATCTATCGATGGCACAATTCACGCGACGGATCAAAGAAGCCAGCATTCGCAAGATTTTAGGCCTGGGGCGGAAGGAATTAAGTGTCAGCTATTTTGTGGAGGCCTTGACCTTTTGCCTGATGGCACTGGTGTCGGGTTTGGCTCTTACCCAGGTATTCTTACCAGGTTTTAACCTGATTACCGGCAAAAATCTGGAAATGGATCTGTTTCATGATCCCGAGTTAGTGGTGACTTCACTGGGGCTGATCCTGTTTATGGCATTGCTCTCCAGCAGCTACCCCGCTATTTTTCTGAGTGCCTTTCACCCAGTTGAGGCGATGAAAGGAAAACTTAAGTCCGGACATGAAGGCAAGACCTTTCGGAATGGTCTGGTGGTATTTCAGTTTAGCGTATCCATTATATTAATTGTAAGTACTGCCATTGTCTTTGAACAGCTCAATTACGTTTCCGAAAAAGATCTTGGCTTTGACAAAGAAAATCTGGTTGTCCTAAAACATGTTGAAGGCATCAAAGACGGAGAAAGCTTTGCTCAGGCCGCGCAAAATATACCGGGTGTGATCAGTGCCACACAATGTACTTCCGTTCCGCCCAGCATCTGGGGTGGCGATCGGTTTAGTGCGGAAGGAATGGACAACAAAACATTCCCGCTCAATTACACTATGGCCGATGAGCGTTATGTTCCCACCCTGGATGTCAAATTAAAACTGGGACGAAATTTCTCTGCCGCGACTCCGGGTGATATAGATCGGGTAATACTCAATGAAGCCGCCATTAAGAAGATAGGTTGGAAAATGGATGAGACGGTAATCGGGAAGAAACTTGAATACGGCAATGCCTCAGCACAGTTTGAAGTAATCGGCGTTTTGTCTGATTTTAATTACTGGTCGCTCGCCACACCCATTGAACCAATCGCCATTTTTCACATCAAGAATAAAAAAGTGAAGGACTCAAATGCTGAATACCTTGCCGTGCGCGTAACACCTCAACATGGCGAATCCATGAAGACTACCCTGGCACAATTGAATCAACTTTGGAAAGTGCATGCCGGCGATTCACCTTTTCAATATGAATTTGTTGACCAGGCCTTTGCCGAGACATTCAAAACCCAACAGCAAATCGGGAAAGTGCTGACGATTCTGGCCACGCTGGCCATGTTAATCGCTTCACTGGGACTGCTTGGAATGATCATTTATTCACTTGAACAACGGTCCAAAGAAATTGGCATCCGCAAAGTGTCCGGGGCATCGGTGTGGAATATTCTGACGCTCATTTCCAAAGGATACACAAAATTGATAGCTCTGGCTTTCGTGATCGGTGCACCGATAGCCTGGTGGATGATGCATTTATGGCTTCAGGATTTTGCGTATCGGGTAACGCCTTCCATCATGATCTTTGCCCTCGCTGGATTAGGGACGATGGTCCTCTCCGTGCTGATTACCAGTTATCATTCCGTCAAGGCAGCACTGACCAATCCCGTAGATGTGCTGAGGGACGAGTAAGGATTCAATGAAGTTTGCCTCTATCCTACTCAGTGAAATCAGATTAATCAGCGTGGATCAGTGGTCCGCGGTCCGCTTCTTCAAACTCAGCCCAATACTTCCCAATACTACGAGCAACAAAATCCAGGATGAGGCCATGGTAATCTTATTGCCGATGACATAGGGTTTGGGTTCGAAGCTGAATTCTATTACGTGCTTGCCGGCAGGAACTTCGAGTGCACGCAAAACGTAGTCGGCACGGATAATCAGGACTTCTTTGCCGTCGATTGTTGCCTTCCAACCTTTTGGATAATAGATCTCCGAGAACACTACAAATCCATTCACGGAGGATTCGGTTTCATATTTCAAATGGGGCGGCGTGAATTCCACCAGACGCACGCTATTTAAACTGTCGAATCCATAGTTAGAAACCTGAAACTTCGACCCATCCACAACCGCAACGTCTTTGGTGTTCAGTGTTTCCATTTTGCCCAACTCTTCGGTGGGGGAATTTACCTTAAAGACCCCTTTAACAAACCACGCATTGCCGTTGGCGTCCGGATTGGGAAGTACATTATTGGCATCCGGTCCATACACAACATACTTCGTGTTGAGCATATTCAGGATTCCATATTTTTTGAAATTCAGCTTGTTGGCTTGCAAGTCCGTAATGAGCTTGCGGGTGTTGCGAATAATGCCCGAATCATACAGGTCCTGGTATCTCCGGATTTTGGCACCGTGATAGCCCCCCAGCGAATGATGAAAGTAAGAGGTCCTCGCTTCATTCCAGGGATCGACCAGATTGAAAACGCGATAGTAATTTTTGTCGTTCAGAATTACCTGATCCGCTGCGGTGGGTTCAAAAAATGTGGTGCCCCGTTTACGCTGATAGCTTTCTTTTGTGAAATAACGATTATCCACCGCAACCATGTCGATGGTTACCATTAGGATCAAAATACCAAAAAATCCAATCACGGAAATTTTCTTAGCCACATTGAAGAAGAGTAAAATAAAAACAACAAAAATGAAGGCCAGGGACCGGAACGCGTCGGATCTTAATACTCCTCTCCGGTCATCCTGAAGTGCTGTGAGAAACCATGGTGGAAGATTTGCCTCACCTTCTTTGAGGAGATTAAACACACCGGCAAATAGAATCAGGATCAGACAAAGTCCCCCGGTTACAGCAAAAGCAATAATGAGTTTCTTT